>CAYQTZ010000398.1:0-3034 GCA_964420565.1 uncultured Hyphomicrobiales bacterium | reverse complement strand
AAAAAGTAAAAAATTATTATTAAAAGCATCCATATTATTAATTATCATTGTTACTGCATGATATTTCATATATTGCTCAATATCAAGAAACATCCCAAATGTACTGTCAAGCATTTCCGTGTCTGAGGTATCACAGGCATTAATTAGATCTTTCATAGTTGAGTAATTATTATCATCAGGTATTTCTTTGTCTATGGAAAACTGTGGGTTATAGACTTCAGAGAAAGTAAAGTAAGTGGCAAATCCGATCTTATAGACTTCCCAAAAAGGTATCTGCCGGCGGTAGAAATATCTTTCGTTAATTCGTTCTATTAGCAGATAAAGTCCGTGGTCTTTGCCATTAAGCTTAACGAAATAATGCTTTACCATAAAATCGTAAATCCCGGCACTTTTATAAGCATACAAAGCCAGCTGAGAACGTATCATAGTTTCGTCGTAAGTCTGGCAGTTCAAATTGAATTTACTGAACCCTTGGAATATAGTTCCATCCTTGACTTCAATGGTGTATGACCACTTCTCCTGATAGCGGGAGCCAGCTCCTGCAGCTCTTATATTTCCGCTAATAAGTTCATCATTATGAAATAATCTACAAGGCACTTCATAGTTGATTATTTTATTTTCTAATAACGCTGAATAATCGTCAGTGTCCATGATGATTTCTATAATTGGGAAACCTTCAAGCTCATCGGAAGGATTGATAGCAATTTCCCTGTTGCAGGATATAACAGCAATGAACAGTAAAAACGACATATATATAATTGCTTTTCTCATTATCCTTAGAACCTGACAAATAATTCAATATTAGCACGTGAGTTATAAGGGTCATATTCGCCAATGTATTCATTTTTCGTTAAACGTATATCTCCATTAAACCGCATCAGAACATCTTTGTGAAGATAATAGTTGCAACCCAAAACCAACTGTATGACGTTATTGCCGGGTTTCTCGCTATCAGGCATTAAATAGCTTAGCTGCATAAGCGGCTCGACAGCTTCCATGAATTTTTTGTCAAATTTGAATTTATAAGCAGTCAGCCATTTTGCTCCATAAGTGATCACATTTTCTTCTCTGTCCTGTAATCTGCGGATTATACCTTCTATCGGATCTTGAGCCGCCATTATTTCTATATTTGTAATATATGATTTTTTATCAATAGTAAAATCAATGGCATAAGCATTGGATGTAAAATCAAGACTGCCTGTACTTAGGTACATATAATTCCCTGCTATAGCTATATTTTCAAAATGATAAACCAAGCGGGCAGATAAGCCGGCATTCAGTGAATTTTCTTTGAATCCTGATATATAATAAGAAACTGGAGGACCCTCTGTATCCTCATCATAGTAATAATATGCCATCAAACTGACAGCCCTTCCTCCGAAACCGATATTAGAGAATTGTTCATGGCAAAAGCTGCGTTCTATCGTCTTGAGATTCTCCCGGCTTGTAAGCTGTTCGTAACCGAATGGTTTTTTGATGTTGCCAGCTTTTACCCAGAAGTAATCCATAAATTTAAATCTGATAGAAAACTCTTTGAACGTAATGGAATGATCATCAGAATCACCACGCAAATCTAATTGGGCTTGAATATTTTTGCCATATTTTATTTCTGTCTGCAATTTGCCGCGATAGTAAGCCAGATTATTTACATGGTTCATATATTCAGTGTTAAAAAAAATGAATCCCGTAGAGCCATAACCCTCGAAATCTATAATTATCTTTTTTGAGACAGCAGAGCATAGTGCAAAACTTGAAATAATAAGTGCGATAAATAATATTTTCTTCATGCTTCTTTTTTAATTTATAGATTATTGTTTTTGGGGTAACGTGAATGTAAATGAAGAACCCTTCCCTACTTTACTTTCTGCGAAAATATTCCCATTGTGCATTTCGATGAATTCTTTGCATAAAATCAGCCCCAGTCCGGTTCCTTTTTCGTTTGCAGTGCCAGGAGTGGTGTGGTGAATATCTAAGCGAAATAGCTTATCTATGTCTTCTGCATTCATACCAACACCTGTGTCAGCTACTTTAATTTCAATTAAACCATCCTTTTCTTCAGCATTAATTGTGATCTTTCCACCGGGTTCAGAAAATTTAATGGCATTAATCAAAAGATTTCTAAATACAGTGTTGATAAGATCTGCATCATAATATGCAAGCATTCTATCGTCAATATCGTAGCAAATCTCGATATTCTTCTTCTCGGCGTTAACTTTCATCAGCGAAGCATTCAATTCAACGACTGCAGCTACGCTTTGCAATTCCGGGTTGAACTGAATCCCACCGGTCTGCGATCTGGACCATTGCAGTAAGTTATCTAACAATTTATACAGATGCGAAGAATTTTCGTCGAGCATACCTATAGTTTTCTTTATTTTTTCTTCGCTTAAACTATCGTAATAATGTGTTAGTAATTCTATAATATTTCTAAATGCCGCTAAAGGATTCCGCAAGTCATGGGCAATAATAGAAAAGAACTTATCTTTTGTGGCATTCAGTTCATTCAGCTTGATATTTTGTTTGTTTAAGGTTTCTTCTGCCCTGAGTCTTAGTTCTTGTTCTAATTTAAGCTCTCTTGCTCTTTGAATAAGACTGAATTTTTCTTCGGTACTGGAATGAGCATATTCTATCAGCAGGAAATCTCTATTCTTGACTTTGATGGCGGAAGCTTCCAAATGAACTTCTTTGTTCATTTCATTAGTTTCTGTCCACAGGTCAGATTTCAGCTTGCCTCGTGTATTGTTTTTCCAGAAGGATTTAGCATCCATCAGGAAATTTTCAATAAAAGGGAATCTATCAATAAGGTCATTTTCTGTGATTGTCTTATTAGAAACTTTCGGTATAAAGTCAACCCAATGTGGGACTATACCTATTAAAGAGAATAGATTCTGTTGGGAATACTCAAGGATCAGCAAATCCAAAAATGCTGATATATCAAAGATTAGCAGATCGTTCTTTAAATTATCATATTTATCATAGACCAATTTATCTTCATTACGGCTTTGAAGTACTTGTTGAATTCTACTCTTAAAAT
>CAYQTZ010000397.1:0-3035 GCA_964420565.1 uncultured Hyphomicrobiales bacterium | reverse complement strand
TTTTTTCACAAACACCCCTCGATCCCCTCTTACCAAGCGGGGAAGTAAGATAAAAAGTCCCCATCTTTTAAAAGGAGGTTAGGGGGTGTTTTCATTTTATAGCGGCCGGCGAAAGAGCATTATATTTGCTGGACAATACTTGATAACTCCTTTGTTTTTCTAAGTGGGGTTAGGAGTTTTTAATATGATTTTTAGCTTCACTGATCCTTTGAATATAAATATTGCCTTGAATAATTGCTTTAGCAATAATATATGTTGAAATAATGATCAATCCTATAAAGAATCCCAGAATAACAACAAATTTTCTATTTGGAGCAGATCTTTCAATTGGCGGCTTAGCTTCGTCAAGCACCTGAACTGTAGGTATATCGGATTCTTCTTGAATGGTTTCCTGATATTTCTGAGTTTCTAAAAATACGATTATCTTTTCTAATATCTTTTGCTCCCGAAGCATATCTGTATAGACTCTCAGCAGCTCGGGTATGTCGCTTAGAGGAATTGAGAAATCATCATCTTCGCCCATTCCGCCCCGCTGGGTTCTTCTGTATTGCTCTTTTAGTTTATTCAAATTATCTTCATAACCTTGTACAATAGCAGAGCTTTCGTCAAATTCCTGTTTTAAAAGATTTAGTTCAATTTCAGCTTCAGCCAGAGCTGTCCCAACCAAAATTGTATTATCTAAAATTGCTTTGGTCTGCTCTTTCAAAGACATTACTTTATTTTCTTTTTGGAACTTCTCAATAACTTTATCAATAGAATCAAGGTCGGATTTTTTCCTATTTAATATTTTTTCAATCAGTATTCTTTTTTTTCTTGCGTTCGAGACAGTTTTCTCGCGGTTGATTACATCTAATCCATCTACGGCAGTATTAATAATATCTGCAACTAATTTAGCTGCTTCAGCTTCATCTTCTTCTGAAGGTAGAAATGGAGTGTCAACATAAGTAATTATGAATATAACGCCGTTGGTTTTTACATTCACTTCTATTCTGTCAGAAAGCAAATCATATAGCTTTTCTACGGGGCCTTCCCAATTCATACGCTCAACCAAATTACATGAATCCGTAACATATTCAGCAATACTTCTGCTAAGCAATATATCGGTAAATATCTTTGGGTTTTGACCACCTCCAAGAGATCCTAATGGAATGGAACTCCCCCCGATATCTTCCATAATAGAAGCTATCCCCGAAGAAGAGCTTTTATTGGTAGAAGGCAGCAGCGAAGAGTAGGTCTCATACTTTTGTGGGATAATGAAAGACAGAATAATTAATACCGCAATAAAAACAATTAAAAATATAGAGATAAGTTTCCATTTTTTAAATAATAGCTTTAAAATGTTGATAAAGGTAAATTCTGTTTCTTTATTATTATTCATGTAAATTTTATCTAATTAAATATTAACTATACAATTATATTCTTACCAAAGCCACCACAACACCTGCTATTGTAATCAGCTGCGTAACAATAGTCAGAGATGTCTGGAATATTTCTCCAAAAGTAAGCTCAGATTCTGTAGGCACCAGTATGTAATCGCCTGGCTCCAATACATAATTCTTATTTTCTGCAAGGAACTGCTCTCCTTTGGTCTTCACGATAAATGTTTCGTCTTCATCGGCTCGAAAACCAAAGCCGCCAGCCATTTGTATATAATCTTCATACGAAAAGCTAGGGTCGTAAACTATCATTCCAGGGTTGTTCACTCTTCCCTGAACGTTAACGAAATTCTTTTTCTGTGGAACTATTATAGAGTCCTTATTGATCAGAAAAATATTCTCAGATGAAGAGGGATCTTCTATAGCAGTCCTGAAATTAATAGCCATAACGCCTTCTTTTTCGTTGCGTTTAGCGTCGTAATATCTTTTTTCGTTTTCTGACATTTCAGAGTAAGACATTCTACTTAAACGTTCCATAATAAGATCGATCTTATCTGTTTCTTGCTGGCGAATGAAAAGTATTGCTTCCAAAGATGCATCTTTAGTAAAACCACCTGCCTTTTCAATCAAATCGTTAATACGGATACCGTTCCTTTGGAGTGCATATTTGCCGGGATAATGCACTTCTCCTTCTAAAACCACATATTCTGGCTTTTTCCAATCAGCTGTTGGTCTGACGAATACACGATCACCGGGTTTGAGAGGGAAGTCGCCATCCAAACTAACACTATCAAAGAGATTATGCTCCCAATGATTGAGATCTACGAATTCCCGTGATAAGCTCTGTCTGTTTTGTCCAAAGCTCACTACTTCTACGGAGTCTAAAAATGAAGAATAAAGGAAACCCTGACCGAATCTTATTAATGTTGACAAAGAATCACCTTCTACGTATTCAAATTCCTCCGGCTGGGCGACCTCGCCGCGAATTTCAATAGTATTACTTTCGTCAAATGGCGGAATTATTAGCTGATCGCCACCGCGTACGTAAGGATTGGCGTTTTTATCGCCAAGCATATAAAACCTGAGCAGATCTACTTTGACCATTTCCATATTATTACGGATCAATCTTATTCGCCTTAGAGAAGACTTTTCTTTCAAGCCGCCTGCTTTTTCAATTACTTCAGAAACTCTTTCCATCGGAGTGGAAGCAACAATGGCAGGTTTTAATACTAATCCGCTAACTATTACTTTAAATTTGCGAATATCCGATAAAGTGATATATACTTCTTTAGCATTATATACATTTAGAATTTTTTCTTTCATGATCTTTCTGGCTTGATCCAAAGTCTTTCCCTTTAGATTAACAGACCCTGCTTTTGGGATGATAAATGTGCCTTCAGGAGTAATTTCCTGTTTGAAAAACACAGGGTTCACAGATAGTATCTCAATATAAAACTCATCGCCTGGGCCAAGCACATAAGTTAAGGGGTCAACTTCTTTTTCCATTAATCCTTTGCTTTCCTCTAAAATCGACTCTGCTCTCTCAAAAGCAAGAGTATCAATTTCGCCTTTTTTCGCACCGGTTATATAAGTGTTCGTAAGCTGAGATAAAGCATTTAAACTAACAAAAGTTAAAATAACTATTGAAATTATAAAAAT
>CAYQTZ010000396.1:0-3044 GCA_964420565.1 uncultured Hyphomicrobiales bacterium | reverse complement strand
ATAATTATTAGAAACAATAAATCAAGAATAGACAGCTGTATTCAAAAAATACGCATAATATGCTATAATACAAGCATTTACATTATATAACTGTAATTACTTATATCACGCAAAAAGCATTAGTCATCCACCCTTCCAATGGACTTGCACGTCGCAATCCAATTCCAAATTCCCACTTCCCAAATCTTACCAGCCACCAGTCCCCAGCCACACCGAACCGTAGCGAACACGCATGCGTGTTCCCTACGGTTATGGGAGCTTGGGGTTGGCAAGACAATAAAAAGATCCAAGTGCAACTTGGACAGAAATGATCCTTACCAAATCGGAGTTTGTTAAGCAGGGAAAGCTTTGGACTTCCCCGCTTTGTAAGAGGGTTTGAGGGGTGTTTATGAAAAAATAAATGAAAGATATATAAGATTATACTTTTATGTACAACACCCCTTCTTATACCGAAAGCTGACGCAATTTATTCCCTTTATATCATTCTTTAGTTTGCTTGGAGCCATGATATATGTTCCCAAAAAAACTATATTTCTTCGATAAGCTCCAGAAATCTCTTATATGGAATAGCCGATAAGCTCTGAGCTTCGAAAGCTCCATTTTCCATTGAGATAAGAGATACTTTTGCAGCTACGTCGTCGTCGGGAGCTTCATAAATATCCATAAAATCATAAGAACCGAGCAATGCATAATGAGAAATAAAACGTACTTCAGGGCATTTGTCTTTTACCTGATCTAACCAATATCTCCCAATTTTCGCTCGTTCTTTCATTTTTTTTGATACTTCGGGCGAAAGCTTTGTCATTAAAATGAAAGTCTTCATGTGTAGCTCCTGTTTAATAAAAAAAACTGATTTCCAATATTTCCACTAATAATATAAAATCTTTACTCAACAATTCAAAGAATAATTTTGATTTGAGAAATATTTTTTAAGGATATTTGACAATTATTGAAAAGATAAATATTCCTCACCCCCCTATAGGCTTGTGACCCTGTTATAACCATCATTCAAGCAAGATTTTTGGGAAATATATATGGAAAATCGTTGAACAAAAAAAATGATCTCGCTTGCATTCCTCCTTATAAGAGGCTGTGTGATGGTCTTGAAAGAGAAAAAAATGATGCACTATGTACTCCCTCTCAGGTAAGTGTCAGACATCTAATTATATTAATAACAATATCTTAATCCCTCCTTTGTATGGTAAGGGAAGGCTGCGGGCTTATAATACATATCTGAAATACTACAAAAAAGATGTTTTACATAAAATCCTCGTATCTTCTAAGTTATTCGTAGTGGCGTAAGGAGTCCTAAAAATTATGATCATTATTAAAAATCAAATTATATATTACTTGCTATACAGTGATGATCTTTTTTATTTATATGATGATATTAGAGTTAAAATATAAATCTAACCTGACTTTGAAGTATGATTACCTCACATTAGATACCAGTTAATTGTTGATTTGAAAACAACAACTAAGATAGAAAACGAAAAGGAAATTGAAGGTTCGCTATAACCCTTGTATTGAATACGTTACGAAAACGCTCAGTTTTAATATTTTCCATTCATAATTATGCTTTTTTTTATATGCTATACGCAATTAATTTGAATATTACGTAAAAAAAAGTATATTGTATATATTAAGTGAGATAACAGCAATGTATTGAAAAGATTAAAATTGTATTCATTATTAATATGGAGGAAAGATGAGTAATTCAAAAAAAGCAAAATCTCCTGTAATGCACGGGGCAAATACGGATACCAATAATTCTGTAATGAGTTGGTGGCCAAATGCACTTAATTTAGACATTCTGCATCAGCACGACACAAAGACAAACCCATATAGTGAGGACTTCAATTATCGGGAAGAATTTAAAAAACTTGATTTAGATGCAATTAAAAAAGACCTTAAAAAGTTGATGACAGATAGTCAGGATTGGTGGCCAGCCGATTGGGGGCACTATGGTGGCTTAATGATTAGATTGGCATGGCATAGTGCTGGCACCTACCGTACTGCAGATGGCCGTGGTGGAAGTAATACTGGCAATCAACGTTTCGCACCACTCAACAGTTGGCCTGATAATGTTAATTTAGATAAGGCACGTAGATTATTATGGCCTATCAAGAAAAAATATGGTAACAAAATATCATGGGCTGATTTATTTATTCTTGCCGGAAATATGGCATATGAATCCATGGGCTTTAAAACCTTTGGGTTTGGCGGCGGAAGAGAAGACATTTGGCATCCTGAAAAGGATATTTATTGGGGAGCTGAGAAAGAATGGCTTGAACCTACAAAATCCCGCTATTCAGATGATCAGAACCGTGAATCGCTGGAAAACCCACTTGCTGCGGTACAGATGGGGTTAATTTATGTAAACCCCGAGGGGGTAGATGGCAACCCTGACCCACTAAAATCTGCAAAGGATGTGCGAATGACATTTAAACGCATGGCTATGAACGATGAGGAAACCGTTGCATTAACTGCTGGTGGCCACACTGTTGGTAAGTGCCACGGAAATGGCGATGCTTCTGTCTTAGGTCCAAAGCCGGAAGAAACAGAACCTGAAGAGCAGGGCTTAGGTTGGAAAAACCCAAAAGGAAAGGGCCATTCTGAAGATACTGTTTCCAGCGGGCTGGAAGGTGCATGGTCGAGCAAGCCAAACAAATGGAACCATAGCTATTTCCATCTTTTGCTCGATCACGAATGGGAGACTAAAAAAAGCCCCGCAGGCGCATGGCAATGGGAACCTATCAACATGAAAGAGGAAGACAAGCCCTTTGATGCACACATACCCGGCGTACGCCGCAATCCCATTATGACAGATGCTGATATGGCATTAAAAATGGACCCGGAATACCGGAAAATATCAGAACGCTTTTATAAAGAACCGGAATATTTTGAAGAGGTATTTGCCCGTGCATGGTTCAAGTTGACTCACCGTGACTTAGGTCCTAAAAGCCGTTACTTAGGACCTGATGTGCCCAAAGAAGATCTTATCTGGCAGAATCCCATCCCAGCCGTTGACTACACTCTTTCGG
>CAYQTZ010000395.1:0-3065 GCA_964420565.1 uncultured Hyphomicrobiales bacterium | reverse complement strand
ATGATAAGAAAAACGCTAAAGCAATGTATGGAAAATTTTCTGTACTCGGAGTGGGACTTGAACCCACACGGGCAAAAATGCCCACAGGATTTTAAGTCCTGTGCGTCTACCAATTCCGCCATCCGAGCAGAAAAACAAAATTAAGGAATTTTTTTGATACTATCAAACAAATTGTTTATTCTTTTGGAGAATAAAAATTATTTTTTTTCAAAGTTTTTTAATACTTTCTCGTCTTATGTAGAAAGGAGAACTAAAATGAAACAGTATATGAAATATCTAATCGCTATAATAGCAACAGCTTTGCTGGTCGGAGGATGTGCCTCCACAAGCAGCACAGACGATTATTTTGGATATAATAATAATCCGAAGACAATCGAAGAGGAAAAAACTTATGACAACAGAGCCGAAGTGGTTCAGGTTAAATCAAAGAATGACTGGGTGAATCCTTTCTCTGAGGGTTATACCGAGCAAGAAGGCGGACAAAATATTACTATTGTAAACCAATATACTTATCCGTCTTACGTACCAGTCGTCGTGCCATGGTGGGACCGTTATTATGGTTATTACTCACGCCCCCACTCGGGGTTTTATATGTCGCATTCCTACAATCCCAGACATTATTACGGATGGGACTTGTATTGGTACTCACCATATTATGACTATCACCCTTATTATGGATATAGTGTAGCTCGCAGTCCTTGGTGGTATGATCATTACTGGTACGGAGGATACGTTGGTTACTCTGGTTATTCTTACGGCAGTAAACCAAATAATACAAAGAAAGAAAAAACAGTTCGCAGCTTTGGGCCCAGCCGTGGCGGTCCTTACACTCCGGAAAGTCGTGGATCTTCCACGAATATCGGTTCAAGCTCGCGCGGTAGCACTCGAACAGGTTCGAATGCTACGCAATCTACAGGTACTAATATTAACACTCCTGACAGAGTAACAAATGTCCGACAAGGGTCAACTGTTATCAGAAGCAGCTCCCGTACATCAAGTGCTACTACGAAATATCTACCCAATAAGGGTGAACCTTCGAAAGCACCCTCATCTACGGGGACCACTTTTAATCCGAATAACTCCGGAACAAGACCGGCAAGCACAGGGACAAAATATACTCCACCATCGAGAAATACAAGAAGTAGCACCGGATCAACTTATACATCTCCCGGCACTTCTACCGGCTCATCGCGTTCAACAGGAACTTCCGTTAGGTCTGGCAGCTCAAGAACCTCAGGATCATCAGGTTCGTCAGGGACTTCCGCAGGTTCAGGTTCGAGATCGGGTAGTTCTGGTAGTTCTGGTAGCTCAGGTAGTTCAGGTAGCTCAGGTAGTTCAGGTAGTTCAAGAGGATCAGAAAGGAAATAGTAATGAAAAAAATGAGATATTTAGTATTAGCTTTGTTGGGTATAGCGGTATATACTACTGCCAACGCCCAGAGCATAGAGGATGCTCTAAGAATAGCCCAGCCAAATGGCATTATTACTGCAAGAGCTGCTGGACTTAACGTAGCATTCCACGGCATCAGCGACGACTTTGCTGCTACAGCTTATAACCCCGCAGGACTTTCTTTGGTAAATAGAAGTGAACTCAACATTGGTCTTGGCTTCCTTAGGAATAATACGGAAACGATGTATTTAAACCGCGAAACTATATTTGGCTCAAACGATGCTTATGTATCTCACGCCGGAATGGTTGTTCCATTCAAGACCAGTAATGGTAATGCTGCTATTGCAGTAGGTTATTTCTTAGAAAGCAATTTTGACAATAATATTGATTACTCAGGGTTTAACCAACAATCTACAATGGTGAATTATGAAGCAACACATGGACCAAGCGGAGACAACAAAGTTGATAATATGGCATACTTCCTCTGGCTAACAGATGAGGACTTGAATACTCCTATTAAAGATAGTTTAAGACAGGAATCATTTATTTCCGAAAGCGGCGGAACGCATAATGTATCGGGTTCTATTGCTTTTTCTCTGTCCGAATATGTTTCCGTTGGAGGTACTTTAAGCGGCAAGTGGGGAACCTTTGCTTACGACCGCGAATATGCAGAAATTGATATTTATGATATATATAATGAATTCCATGAAGATTATTCAAATGTGGATTTTCACAGCTTGACAGTCAATGAATTAATAGAACAGACAATTTCAGGTATTAGTGGTTCTATCGGCGTAATGACACGGCTTGACGATTTCCTTCGCTTTGGCGTAACTGTCAAATTCCCTACATATTATGAAATAGACGAAAGATTCAGCCAGGAAGCTAATACCAGATTTGATAATGGCGAAACTGTAGAACCACCATACAGTAAAAAAGGAGAGACTTCTTACAAAGTGCATACTCCCTTTATTTATGCCGCAGGCGCATCAATGCATGCCGCAGGTATCACATTCTCCGCTGGTGTTGAATATACAGATGTAACCCAGATGGAATTCAGCGATGCCCCCGACGAAGTTCTTGGTTTAAACAGAGTGATCGTTCAAAGCCTGATAGGACAGGCCACATGGGGATTTGGTGTAGAATATGAAATACCGCTCTTCCCAGGAGTTGTTCGCGCAGGATACGCCTCTACGACTTCGCCTTATGCAGAAGATATACCAGGTGCGTCATACAGACGCATATCGCTTGGAGGCGGGCTATATTTAGCTCCAAATATTCGTTTAGACGGAGTGTTCCAATGGTCAGCTAACTCTCAGCTACGTACAACTTATGCAATGGATGCAAACACACGCTATATATATGACCTGAAACCTCTTAATATGGCTTTACAGCTTACTTACAGATATTGAGAAAACTAATAAATAGATTATCAGAAGCCGGATGATGAAACTATCTTCCGGCTTTTTGTTTTGAACATTAGGAAAATTGAACAATAAGACCATTGCTCAATCATTTATGATCAAACTACTAACTTACTAAGATTTCGAGTAGAACAATCATCCCTGATTGTTTGCTATATAATTGACATCACACCAACATTACATCAACAAAAACTAAATTCAGAACTCCTGACCCCACATCGAAAAATTATGGCTTACGAGCATTACACTATA
>CAYQTZ010000394.1:0-3066 GCA_964420565.1 uncultured Hyphomicrobiales bacterium | reverse complement strand
CCCAGACTAAGCACACTGGCATTATATCCCATTGCTGTGCCGCGTTCATCGCCTGAGAAAATATCCCCTATCAAAGTAATGTTTAGCGCACCAAGAGAAGCTGCTCCAACGCCCTGAAAGAATCTAAGTAATAACAGTGTGGTGAAATCATTTGCGAAAAAACAGGAGCCACCAGCAATACCAAAGAGCATTAATGAAGGTATCATTATCTTTTTTCTACCATATCTGTCTGCCAATACTCCAAGTATGGGAGTTAGAATAACTCCGGGAAAAGTGAAGATCGTTATCAATATACCTACTTCTTCGGTGCTGATATTAAAAGCTTCGCGAATTTCAGGGAATGCAGGTGTCAGACTGGAGACTCCCTGAATTGCAATCATAGTTATTGAATATATGATAAGAAGATTGTTATTGAAAAATAATCGCTTGCTCATTTCATCCTTCTTTCAGTAAAGAAACTATCGGCAGATCAACACACAAGTCTTTGGCTTTCTACTAAGTTGCCATTTTTGTTCGTTAACTATTCCCGAGCCAATTATTTTAGCTCTGTAACCCATTTTGTGAATTACCTGTAATGCTCTTTTTAATGGCATACCGCTTAGATCTGGTAAAAATTCAGCTTTGTCTGTAGTGTCTATTATGAATTTTTCTATGTCAAATTCCTCGATAGTAATATCGGTTCCAGTTTCTGAATAATTGCCTGGTGCAGGCATTTGGCTTAGTATAATACTTTCAGATTTCTTATGATCATGAATATTGAAACCAGAATTTTCTAATTTTTCTAATGCTTCTGATACTGTCAGTCCCTTGATATTAGGCACGTAAGCAGAATCTATCACATAATCGTTCGTTTCTGCAATATTGCTTATGTTAGACCATCGCTGGCAAATTCTTTTGAATACAGGAGCTGCTACCGAGCCACCATAATAATTACCACGTGGCTTATCCAATACTATTACCATAGCTATTTTGGGATTGTCTGCCGGGAAAAATCCTGCAAAAGATGCTGTATAACTTTTTGATTTATATGATCCAGCAATGTATTGTTGTGCCGTCCCGGTTTTACCTGCTATTTTTAAATTCTCTAATCTTGCGTTTTCCCCTGTACCTCTGTCCACAACCTCAACCAGGAGATCAGTCAGAATGCTCGCAGTTTCTTCCTCAATGACATTCCTTATGAAAACGGGTTCAAAGACTTTGAGCGGATTGCCTTCGTTGCTTAAGATCTTTTTTACAATATAGGGCTTCATCATTTTACCTCCGTTAGCAACAGTAGCATAAGCAGTTAATATCTGCAAAGGAGTAACGGACAAGCCATATCCAAATCCGAGGAACCGCTTGGTAGCCATATCATAATCAACAGGTTTTTTTATACTGCCACTTTGCTCGCCGGGTAGATCAATCCCGAGCCGGCTGCCAAAGCCATAATCCCGAATGTATCTATAAAACAAGCCATCGGGCAGTTCGTTCCCTAAATTAGAAAAAACAATATTGCTCGAATATACTACTGCCTCGGAAAATGGAACCCTCCCAAGCGGGTGCTCATCTTTTAGAGTATAATCTTTAAATTCGAGTATTCCATCGTTGCCGTCCACTGTATCTTCCTGGTGAACAAAATCGCCTTCCAATGCTGCAGAGGCAGTGATCAGTTTGAATGTAGAGCCGGGTTCATAGGAATCGGAGATAGCTCTGTTTTTCATTGAACTATCAGTGGTGGAACTTAGATAATCAGGGTCGTAAAAAGGATAGGAAGCCATAGCAAGTATTTCACCTGTTTTAGGATCCATTGCTATCACAGAACCGGAAGCCGCAGCAGAACGCAAGGCTGCCTGTCTTAATTCGTATTCGGCTATTCTCTGGAGATCGATATCAATAGTTAGCTCAAGTCCATAGCCATTATTAGCAGGAAGTGAAGGCAGATCAGCAGCCGGATGCAAATTACCTCTGGCATCGCGAAGCATTACCATAAAGCCCTGCTTGCCTTTCAGCAGAGAGTCCCATCGCCTTTCGATACCAGCCAGTCCTCGATTATCGATGTCAGTACAACCAATAAGATGTGCAGCATAAGTGCCATAAAGATAATTCCTCTTCGGCTCTTTTTG
This sequence comes from uncultured Hyphomicrobiales bacterium, assembly GCA_964420565.1. GTDB lineage: Bacteria > Bacteroidota > Ignavibacteria > Kapaibacteriales > UBA2268 > CAYQTZ01. Next base: position 964 of record CAYQTZ010000394.1, on the reverse strand, counting down.
TACTATGAATGCTTTGTGGCTAAACGTATCTAATTTATTAGCTTTATTTTTACTTACTCCTCTGGCAAGCCACACGAAAGCACCTTTGGCATTAGTAATACTTTCAAGCAGATAGCTACTGTCTTTATTAAGTGTATTGGAAATCAATCCCGCGAGGTGCTGTCTGTCAGCTATATCAGGCATAAGAGTCGGATCAACAGCAAAAGAAAGAGATTGTATGGAACTGGAAAGGAGTTTTCCGTTTCTGTCGAAAATCTTCCCGCGTTTGGGTTTGATAGAGTGCTTCGCTTCGTTTTGTGCTTTGGCAAGTTGTTGATATTTATTAGCTTTAACAATCTGAATATAGAATAATCTACCTATAACAACAACAAAAGCCAAGAATATTAATAGGAAAAGGAACTTTAACTTCCAGAATTTTCTTGAAGGAACTACAGGTTTTTCTTCAACTAAACTATTTAAATCGTTATCTAACATATTTCACAAAATTAGCAAATAATACTTTTTCAAATATATGAAATACTATAATGCAGACCACGAATAAATAAATAGAAATTTTTACAAAAGGAAAATGATATGTTCAGAACTCCTGACCCCACATCGAAAAATTATGGCTTACGAGCATTACACTATAAACAATAATTTCGCATTATTTTGGATATGTTTTAGAAGAACCCCACCCCGATCCTCCCCAAAGGGGAGGGAGTTTCCTGAGAATTCCCTCCCTTTTGGGGAGGGTTAGGGAGGGGTTCTCTTCAAAAAAGTCGATTAACTACGAAGTTTTAGTTTCATTGGAGCAAGGAGTTCTGTTGCGCCGTGCAAGTCCATTGGGTGGGTGGATAACTGGCAATTCGAGAGAAATCAGAATGTTGCTTCGGTATTAATAATATGCTTGTATTATATAGAGTTATGAATATTAAGTGTACATGACTGTCAAATTCTGAATTATAATAATACAATAATTTTG
>CAYQTZ010000393.1:0-3067 GCA_964420565.1 uncultured Hyphomicrobiales bacterium | reverse complement strand
GAATACTGAGCCCAGGCAGAAACATTTCCTTTGGGGATAAAAGGCACAGCGACGCTGTCTTTTAGCTTTTCAGAATACTTTTTTGCAACTGCATTTCTTTTAATGATTTCATCTTCGAATAGAGTCATTTTGGCAAGAAGTACTGCCGCCTGAATGGAATCAATTCTTCCATTTATACCAATTCTTTCGTTTTTGTATTTGTTTTCGCCTTGTCCGTGTACACGTACTGAATGCAGCAATTCTTTAAATTCATCGCTATCTGTAAAAATGGCACCACCGTCTCCGTAGCAGCCAAGAGGTTTTGCCGGGAAAAATGATGTAGCTGCGGCATTACCGTAGCTTCCAGCTCTTTTCCCATTAAAAGAAGCGCCGAAACTTTGAGCGGCATCTTCTAACAGCAGTAGATCATGCTTTTTGGCTACGTATTCAATACTTTTGTAATCGGCGAGCAGACCAAAAATATCTACTGGTATAATAAGTCTGGGAATGAGTTTTCCTTCAGATTTGATGCGAGCTATCTGCTCGTCTAATTTCTCTGGATCAATATTATAAGTATCTTTATCAATATCAACAAAAACGGGGGTAGCTCCGATGAGAGAGATTACTTCCGCTGTGGCGATGAATGTAAAAGGAGATGTGAAAACTGCATCCCCGGGGCGAATTCTCCATGCCAGCAAGGGCATTAGCAGTGCATCAGTTCCTGAGGAGCAGGCCACACAGTGTTTGGTGCCGGCATATTCAGCAAGTTTCTCTTCGAGTTCAGTAATTTCTGGACCCATGATATATCTACCGTGGTCAAGAACTTTTTTGATGTTTTCTTCGATCATATCTCTGATGAATGATTGCTGCATTTTCAGATCAATAAATTGCATATTTTCCGTCCTGTTCTTAATCAATATTTTTAATAATTATGATTTATTTATTCAAAATTAAGGAATCTAAAAGACTTATAATAATTACTTTTTTGTTTTGGTTTTAATTTCTTCAAAAAGATCTGTTATTGAAGATGCAAAACTTTTCCACGAACTGATTTTTTTGAATTTTTCGATATTTTTTGAAAGTTCATTTTTTAGATCATTATCAAAATATACCCTAATGGCATCGGCTATCGCTTTTGGCTCTGGTTTATTGACTATCATGCCAGTATTGTATGGTTCAATTATTTCTTTCAGACCACCAACATCAGTAGCTATCAATGGAATATCGAAATGAAATGCAATACCTGCAATACCGCTTTGGGTAGCACTTTTATAGGGTTGCACGCATACGTCTGCCGCAGAGAAGAAAAGCGGCACCTCGTCGTCATTTATATATCTGACGAATAATTTTATTTTATTGCTAACGCCATGCTCGTCTATTAGTTTCTGATATTTTGCAAAATCTCCGTAAGATTCTCCAGCTACTACTGATAAATAATCCTCTGAAAGATGCTTCATGGCTTCTATTAATATGTCAAGACCTTTGTAGCCGCGGATAAATCCAAAAAAGAGTATTATTTTTTTGTCTGTAGGCAAGCCCAATTTCTGCAAAGCTTTTTCCCTGTTGAGTTTTTCGCCGAAATGGGTATATAAAGGATGTGGTGAATATTTGAAATTAGCCGAAGGCTTTAGTGTAAGCAGATCTTTCTCCACAGCTTTACTCATCACTATAAAGCCATTATATTGATTCAAAAAGAATTTAGTTAGGGCAATGTCTCCGGGTCTTTTTTCGTGGGGAATTACGTTGTCGAGTATAGCGATATTAATTGTGTCATTCTTGATCGTTCGGGCGACCCATCCCAGAGAAGGAGCAAAAAAAGGCATCCAGTATTTTGTGATCATCATATCAGGTGAATATTCTTTTAGCTTTTTACCTGCGGAGATATAAGAAAAAGGATTTATGGTGTCCAGTATCTGTTCGGCTGAGATATTGTCGGCATTATCGCCGTCCTGTACCATTTGTGTTTTACCTGGGAATAAGATATCAGGATATTGCCTTTTGAAAGTATAAGCATTTATATTGTGAAATTTCTCGAAATACCGGTATAGAGTGGCGTTGAATTGGGCAATACCACCGCGAAATGGATAGAATGTGGATAAATATGCTATTCTCATATTTCTTTTTTTTATCAATTGATTTTTATGTATAATACGTTACAGATCAATAATGATTTCTTTGATCTTTAAATTTTCTTTTTTCCGAGAGCTCGTTTAGAATATTTTTTTCTGATAATAGTACTGCCGTAATGCGGGATTATTCCTCCCTTAACGTATTTTATATCTTCGACAGTATAAAAAGCTCGTGGATTATATTCATTGATGACTCGCGAGATTTTAGAAAGTTCCGATCTTTTTACAACGAGGAAGAATATTTTGACGGGACCAAGATTCCCCTCTGCGTCAACACTGGTAGCCACGTAATCGTTAATTCTCAGATATTCGAGCAGTTCTGTGGCGTCTCGTTGTGTAATTACACGAATGAGGATCAACCCAAGAGATATTTTATTTTCAAAATACATACCCAGATAAGTGCCTGCAGCAAAGCCGAAAGCATACGAAAAATAATTGTAGTAGTTATTCAGATTCTGCATTATTTGACCTATGGCAACTATCCAGATGAAGACCTCAATAAAGCCAAGAATGGGCGCCAGCACGCGGTAACCCTTGCTTACCATAATTATCCTGAGAGTGCCGACACTGACATCAAGAATTCTTGCAACAAATATAAAGAATGGAATAATTATAGATTCCAGCCATGTTCCATCAAATTGTGAGAAAAAATCCATACTGCCTTCAATTATTTGAATTATCTTAAAAACAAAATTATTACTAAAAATCTTATTTTCAAATTTTATTTATTTTATTATTTTGCGTATATGCTATCACAATTATTGAAATAATAAGGAAAAGCGTGATGTTTACTTTCGTAAGTGTTATTAAAATCTTCATTTATCTATCTCTTGGTTTGTCCTTACTGCAGTTCTATCTGAGAGCTAATAAAATATGGAAACGCAAACACGAACAAGAGGATGCCGAAAGTCAGTCAATAGCGGGTCTTACACTTTTAATGATCAACAGTCTTTTGAGGG
>CAYQTZ010000392.1:0-3072 GCA_964420565.1 uncultured Hyphomicrobiales bacterium | reverse complement strand
GGGAGCTTCTTATTCATGAGCTAACGTATCGTTGTTTTCCGTGAAAATGGGTGTTTAAGGTAAAAATCTCGTAACTCCTTTTTTTTGATTTAGTTTCAGATTTTCTGCCTCTTACATTTTCACAAATCTCTCTACAATATTTCCTATCTTTATATAATAGATACCGGCTGGCAATCCGCTGATATTCAAGCTATGTGTTGAATTTGATGACTTGATCATTTCTGAAAAAACCATTTCGCCGAAAGTATTAAAAACCCTTATTTGATGATTGAATGAATTGATTTCCTCGTTCATCTTTATCATTAATATCTCAGATGCAGGGTTTGGATAGATAATAATATCGTTATTGTTTTTATCAAGCTCTATCGACAATGTGTATAAATTTTCACTACCGGGTGTCGGGTGCATAAAACAAAAATCGCCTGTTCCATTTGGGTATCTGCCTTCGGAAATATCATTCCCTTGTTCTCCGAATGTATAGGAATCAATCAAATTCTGCTCTGCATCATATAATCCAATATACTCACCTTCTTTGTTTAACTTGAAATCAGCGTGCAAACCCTCGTCTTCTATATCTTCATCTGCCCAGATAAGCAAGTATCCATTCGGCTCTATTGTTACGTCAGGGAATTGCCATCTTTCGATTTCATCTTCTTTATCTGTTAAATACCAGCCTTCAAGCGAAACTGGCTTATCACTTTTGTTATAAAGTTCAATCCAATCTTCATAATCTCCCTGAGGATCAGGTATTGTTTCTTTGTTCCAAGCCATGAATTCATTGATCACAATATCGCTATTTGACAGTGCACCTTCAATTTTCAAAGTCATATAAACGAATTCTGCACGCTCGGGATAGAACTTCATTACGTTCTGGTCATTAATGGCTGTAATATAAAAGTCTAAGTCCATGCCTGCCGTTCCTTCTGGTATTTCAATTTCAATACTAAAAGTATTATCATTTGCCTGGACATCTGGATGCTCTCCTATGTCATTCATTTCGATGGCAGAAAACCTTTCGTTACCAATTCTCCAATAAAAAACAACATTTGCTGTATTTTCAGTTTTCATATACACAAAAAAAATGGCTTTCTCCTTCGGTGATAACGTTACATCAGGGGATGAAATGATATCAATTTCTGGTTCATCAATTATTAAATAATTAAGATCATAAAGATAATCGTTTCTTTGCTCTACCAAAGCAATCAAGCCGGGTACTTTCCTGCCAGCTACTTCTACATCCTCATAAATATTATTCTGAAACTCCTCGTAAGTATAAAGTTTCATCGGGTCTTTCTGTACATAAGGTTCAATTACGGGTTTTATTTGATCTATTAGTTTTCTAATAGAATACGGGCTAAATGATTCACGAAGGATTGTTCTGTAATGAGCCAGATAAATGCTTCTGTAATGTGGGTCTGCCAACATTTTTTTCAGTAATGGAGTTCTGTTGGGAGCATTCAGATCAATAGGCGGAAAATCGCTTTTTTGAAATGGTAGATTTGGTGGGAATGTGCCAAAAGACTCATTCATATCCCAAGGTAGAAAATAGAATCTGTCGTCAGCAGGATCATCGTATATAAAGTAATTATGGGAAGAAAATATGTAGCTGTCGAGATTGACCAAGACATTGCATAAAGCGAAATACCACAATGCTCTATCGGTATCAAGAACTTCAGGAAGCTCGTTGATCAGATCGGCAGAGTTATTGATTACGTTGATAAGTTCGATCAGGTCAGACCAGTCATCTTCGTCTTCGTTAGTCTTTTTCTCATAATCGCTCTTGTAGAGATTTGGGTCTTCGCCACGCCATGTAAGCTCGCCTCTGGGATCTCCCTTGTAAAGATTTCCCGATCTTGAGCTATACCGATGATCAAGATAATCTTTGTTTATCTGCTCTACATTTGAGTAAAGACCATATTCAACACCATTTACATATAGATAAACGAAGCCAGTTTGCAAGGCAGGCATATATCTGCCGAATATTGTATTTGTCAGATACTCACGCATGAAAGTGGGATCTACAAAGCAGTTGTTAAGATTCAATGACTCGAAGCCCCATAGGTCCTGACCATCAATGTATTCATCAATTGAAATGTTAAAAGATTTCTTGTTGGTCTTCGCATTATAGGACGAATTCCCTTTATATCTAACCCCCACACTATCGAAGATCACTTCATCATCTACAATCAGGCGGGCAGGGATCTCGATTTTTTCTTCCTTGTTTTGCTCGAGTAATTGCAGGAAATTGCTATCATAGAACTCAAGCTCCATTTTTACGACTCTCTGGTTTGTATAAAGTTCCTGAGAGTTAAGATTGATGCTAAGCAGAATAAATATTAAGGCGACAAATATGAACATAACAACTCCAATGTATATTTTTTAATTATCATAATTAGCTTTCAATAACAGCAATATCACTCATTCAAAAAGCAATAACCACTTTTAATATAGACAAAATATATCAAAAAAAGTTTAATATACAAAAAAATAATGAAACCTACAGCGAATAGTATCGTAATACTCATTGAAGACAATGATGAAACAGTTTTTTTGAAAATACATTAAGGAGTTTTAAAATGAAAAATGCAGTAAAATTATTCGCAGCAGCCCTTGTGGCATTCACACTTATTTTCGGTACTTCTTTTGCCGCTGAAAACAATAAGGCAGAGATCAAAACATCCGCTTATTCATGGATGTGCAAAAACAAAATTGAAACGAACATCAACAAGCTCAATGGCATTCAGGATTGCGAACTCGATCTTGCAACCAAGACTTTGACCGTAAAATATGACGATGCAAAAGTTAATACTGACAAGATCAAACAAGTTATCGAAGACCTCGGTTATGACGCACAAATAAAGCCAGAATGTGATAAAGATAAAATGGCTGATACTAAAAAGAAAGAAAAACAAAGATAAGAAAAATAGCAGCTCCATAGTAGATAATAAAAGGTAGTTCTTTCCGAAGAACTGCCTTTTTTATTATATAAATACCCTGAAGTCATCTTTTTTGTATCATCTATTTTCTATAACTTTAGACATCCTGACCCAATATCAAAAAATTAGGAAGTTG
>CAYQTZ010000391.1:0-3093 GCA_964420565.1 uncultured Hyphomicrobiales bacterium | reverse complement strand
AATATATCCGATATAATCAGTAAACACACCCTAACTCCATCTTAAAAAAGGGGGACTTTTATCTTGCTTCCCCGCTTGGTAAGGGGGACAGAGGGGTGTTTGTGAAAAAATATATCCGATTTAATTTGTAATTCGTAATTGATAGCATATTACTTATACATACCAATATAAGCACACATCCTGCCCGATAGATCCCCGTCCCGTCTGTATGAATGATAGTCTTCATCTTCGATAGTACATATCCCGGATACTTCAATATTATTACGAACAACACCGCAATCATCCAACTGAAGAAGCATCTCGTTTACGTTATCAAAAAGAAATTTGCCGTTTTCTATAGGAACAATGCTTTGAGGAAAAAATTTGGCGACATCTGTATCTACTTCATAATTCTTGCCTGAGGCACAGGGAGTGAGGTAAACGAGCATATCTTCGGGCTTGGAGTTATATGCATTCATCATCGCATGGATGCCTGCTAAGCAAATGTTTTGTTTTGTTCCCTGCCAGCCGGAATGTAAAGCTCCTATAGCATTGTTAATGGGATCAAAAATCAGAATACCGCCGCAGTCGGCTAATCTTAAACATAATACTACTCCATTTCTATTAGTTATCATCCCGTCTGATGTCTCCTCCTGGCTCAAATGATCAATTTTTCTAATCAAAGTACCATGAACCTGCTTTTGAAATTTCAGATTCTTGCTATTTACTTTTATCTCATTAGCAAGCACTATCTTATTCCCTTCTGCATCTTCGCGGGTGCATATTTCGCTTTGGATAAAAGTTAACCCTGATTTTGGAAATAAATGCTGGTTCTTCTTAGTTACTCCGGCAAAAACTTTTTCTTTAGGAAATATTTCTGGATGCAAAATATCTAATTTCATCTTTTTAGTAATTTATTATTTGTGGAAAATGTTCATTAATTTTAATCATATCTGCAAATTTTCTTTGTAGATCAATAGGCATCTCTATTATTCTGAACCTTCTTCTTTTCTTTAATTCATCTGTCAAAGCTATGCCGCAATTGCCGGTAACGCCTATTATTAATTCTTTGTCCAATTCTTCAATAAATTTCAGCAATGAATAATCAACAGAAGGATATAAACCCGGCTTTCTATCTGCTATAATAATGAATATAGTGTCTTCGTTCGGAATAAATGTTGCCACAGAATTCTCTCGAGGGAAAATCTCAATATTATCATTATCTTCCGGCATAAAGACATACAAAGATAAGAAAAATATAATCGTTACTGAAATCAATCTAAAGGCAAGGCGATCCTTGTTATTATTAATAAAAAAATATATCATGATAATTGTGATAATAACAGATAATACAAAGCTGATATTTCCTTGAGTATAAGACAATGGCAAATCTACAGCATAAGAGTTAATAGCCATACAAGTACTAAAAGCAAGATCAGCTGAGGCAGAATAAAGCTCTGCTATTGGAAAGTATAAATAAGATAAGAATACTGATATTATTGTAAATATCATTCCAAGAAATATCAAAGGGATGCAAAAGAGGTTTGTAAGCGGAGAAATTATAGAAAATACATTAAAATAGTAAGCAATAATGGGAGCTACAGAAATTGATGCAGCAAAAGTTATCGAGATAGAAGAAATGATGCTATTAATTAAAATATTACTTTTTTCTGATAGTAGTCCCTTGAAAAACTTGTGAATATGCTTATAGAATAATACAATGCCTGTTATTGCAGCTACAGACATCTGAAATCCTACAGAGTATATCATCCCTGGGTAGATAATAATAACGATAAGTACTACAAGAGCCACTATGTTAAGAGTTTCGTATTTCCTTTGTAATGCTATCGCTAACATTATTGCAATAGCCATAAAACCAGCACGAATAGACGAAGCATGAGCACCTGTAAGTATAATAAAACTAATAACGAGTATAGAGAACACTGTGAATCTTATCCAATTATTGCCGATAAAGCTAAGTAATAAATAAATAATGACCGATATAATACCTATATGCAATCCGCTTACCGCCAGAACGTGGGCTGTGCCAGCTAAGGAAAATTCCTGCTTTACTTCATAAGGTATCTGAGTCTTGTCGCCAGTTAGCAGGCAGATAGCTATACCTTTTGTTTCTTTGGGAAAGAGTTTATCAATCTGATCGGAAATACTGCTGCGTATATCATTTAATAAATACTTGTGATTTTGCGTCTTATCTGTAATCGAGATATTTGAAACATAGGTTGTTGCTATCCATTGAATATTGTTTGCTGTTGCATATTGATTTTCTGAAAACTCTCCCGGCAAAATACCCGGTCTGGTGGGACGTATCTTACAATCTACATTGATTTTTGTACCGGGCAATGCTTTAAATTTTCTTGTATTTCCAGAAAAGACAGTAAGAAGCAAACGTTGGTTATCCAATCTGTTGGTAACATGACTGAATATAGATGCATCAACAATAATTCTGGAGAATTTCTTGTCTGTCCTTATTACATTTTTCACTTCGCCTTTGATAAACGCAGGAAATGGCTTTATTATTTTTTCTGGCTGAGCCACTTTATAAGATTCAGCCCTGAAAGAGATAATTATACCAATCGTTAAAACTCCCGTTATAAAAGCAACGGTTTTATGTTTAAGTATAAGAGATGCCAAAAAAACACCGCATAAAAACGTAAGCAACGGCACAAATAATCCCTGTTCAAATGAGCATAATGTGCCAATAGCAAATCCGGCAATAACTCCTAATAATATTTTTACAGCAGGGAATTTTGTCAAATCAAATCCTTTTTTTTTGACTTCAACCATTTCAGTAAAAATAATGAATTTTTCTTTAATCCGATGATCTAATTATTTGAAAGCTGATAATTATTTTTATCATCAGATTCTGAGCAGGTATAATAATCACTATTAATTTTTGGGTTTCCCTTCATACCAAGAGGGGAAGTAAGATAAAACTCCCCTATTGTCGAAGATCCCGACCTGTCGGGGCAAGAAGAGAAGTCCTATATGCTCCCTCCTTACCAAATTCCGATTTGGTAAGGATTTTTTTTGTCCAAGTTGCACTTGGATCATCTTATTTTGAAAAGTGCATTCCCAAATCGGAGTTTGGGAATG
>CAYQTZ010000390.1:0-3104 GCA_964420565.1 uncultured Hyphomicrobiales bacterium | reverse complement strand
TATTCTTACTACATCGCAATAACCAACAGCACCAACTCAGAAAAATGATTTCCACCGAGCCGCCGCACTACCTGAAAACAATACTAAACAAGGTTTGAAAATTTCGATTCTATCGAAGCTGGTTATTACGCATATTCGGATTTTGTAAATGTGAGGTGGGGGTACATTTTTTCTTTCTCCTGTATGATGTATAGGCATAGATACGTCCCCCGCTACGTCCCCCAACAATCAATAGTCTCCGTAACAGGTTGATATATATAGTATATAAGATATAACCAAGAAGTCCTGAATACAAGGTAGCTCAAGCCACCAAAGCCATGTTTTGAATAGTCGTCAGAAATGTCGGCATGAAGCGTGCTATTATTGGGACGCTACTCCGTAGCTGATTCCTTACCGTTCGGATTTGTTTCTATTATTGGGACGCTACAACGGAGTTTAGCCGCGGAACTGCGTACAGTTTGTAGTAAATCTAATTCTAAATTTTAAATTCTTAATTCTAAATTGTCCCGCCCCTCGGCTCTGAATCCTATGCCCTAATTTGATTCTCATTCCCAAACTCCGATTTGGGAATGCACTTTTCATAATAAAACGATCCAAGTGCAACTTGGACAGAAATGATCCTTACCAAATCGGAATTTGGTAAGGAGGGAGCACATAGGACTACCTCTCTTGCCCCGACAGGTCGGGATCTATGACAAGAGGGGAATCTTTATCTTACTTCCCCTCTTTGTAAGAGGGGATCGAGGGGTGTTTCCATTTAATATATCCTCTTTAACTAAGAAATTATAGCTTCACTTCAGATCAGTAGTAATGAAATAATAATAATAACTATAAAAAATCTCTATAATCAGATATTATAATCTTATTAAGTAAAAAATTATATAAAAATGAAGAATATTTAATTTGTTTTTTACGAATTTATTCTTATTGTTAATGAAATAATTATTGCTAATATGAATAAATAGATTATGTTTACAAAACTAAAAGAATTCTTGCCTCCACAGAAATGGAAATTGCCTGTATCCATTGTTTCCGGGATGCTTGTTGGTTTTTTATTGCTTACAATCTACCTATCCCGCGCATGGTCATATTTGTCTGACGAACCTGAGGTTTGCGTTAATTGTCATGTAATGGCACCGCACTATGCCACTTGGTCGCACAGCAGCCACCGCGAGGTAGCTACCTGCACCGATTGCCATGTACCACATGATAATATAGTGAGGTCATATTTTTTCAAAGCAAAAGATGGCGAGCGCCATACACGCATTTTTATCTTGCGGAAGGAACCACAGATAATTCAAATAAAAGAAGAAGGTATAGTTGCCGTGCAGGGTAACTGCCTGCGATGCCATATCCAAAATGTGGCTCCTGTTTCTTTGGCAAATGTTGACGGAGATAATTACAAACATGGCGAGGGCAAACTTTGCTGGGGTTGCCACCGGCATATACCCCACGGCACTGTCAGAAGCGAAGCGGCTACCCCGCAAGCATATTTCCCCAGACTGAATCCAATTATTCCTAACTGGCTCAAAGAAGATAAAATAATCCGTTCTATAAATTATGAGGCTAAAAAATGAGTAACGAACCTACCAAAAAGAAAAATTGGGTCTATTGGCTACTGTTTATTGTTACTATTGTTGTAGTTTTCATTATTGGTATGCTAACTACTTCTGTCGTAGAGCGACGTGCAGAAAGAGTTGCTAAGCTTCAACCTATAACAGATATCAGCGAATGGGAAACAGATAATTCCGTTTGGGGAGAAAACTATCCGAGAGAATACGAAACATATCTCAATATGCGCGATACATCCTTCAGAAGCATGTTCGGTGGTTCCGCATCTATTGATTATTTGGAATTATACCCTGAACTCGTCGTTCTTTGGGCTGGCTATGGCTTTTCTAAAGGCTATGAGCAGGGAAGAGGGCATATCTATGCCATCAAGGATATTCGTAATATAATGCGTACAGGTGGCTTGGTAGATAGTCCAATGCCCTCCACCTGCTGGAGCTGTAAAAGCCCTGACGTACCGCGATTAATGAACGAAATTGGAGTTGCCGAATTTTACAAAGGGTCATGGTTCGACAAAGGCCACGAGATAATAAACCCCATCGGCTGCCTCGACTGTCATGATCCGAAAACAATGAACCTGCGTCTGTCCAGACCTGCTCTGATAGAAGCATTAGAAAGACAAGGCAGAAACATTGATGAAATAACGCATCAGGAAATGAGGTCCCTCGTTTGTGCCCAGTGCCATGTAGAATATTATTTCAAAAAAGACGGTAATTATTTAACTTTCCCATGGGACGAAGGATACTCCGTAGATGATATGGAGAAATATTATGACAATATCGAATTTGCTGATTGGACACACAAGCTAAGCCGTACACCAATGCTTAAAGCTCAGCATCCCGATTATGAATTATTTAAAACAGGGATACATTATGCCAGAAATGTTGCATGTGCAGATTGCCATATGCCATATAAAGTATCTGGAGGTATTAAGTTCACTGACCACCAGATTCAGAGCCCTTTGAATGCTATTTCTATATCCTGCCAAGTCTGCCACCGCGAAGCCGAAGAGCAGTTCCTGAAAGATGTATATACTCAGCAACAAAAGGTACTTCAGATACGCAGAATAGCCGAAAGAGCTCTCGCCAAAGCTCATATAGAAGCTAAAATATGCTGGGATAACGGCGCTACAGAAGAAGAAATGGCTCCCATACTTAAGCTTATCAGACATGCTCAGTGGAGATGGGACTGGGCTGCGGCTTCTAACAGCATGGGATTCCATTCGCCTGTTGAAATGCTGCGGGTACTCGGCACTTCTATTGAAAAAGCCGAAAAAGCACGGGGCAAACTCAGTGTTGTCCTTGTAAAACATAACGTACCTATTCCAATTGAATTCCCTGATATTTCCACAAAGGAAAAAGCCCAACAATTCGTAGGTATTGATATAGAAACTATGAAACAGGACAAACAAGATATGCTGAATAGAATCATCAAGGACTGGGGAGCACCAGTCATTCAGTAAACTTATCAGATAGTAGGGAACACGCATGCGTCTTCCCTACTGTTCTGGGGGCTGGTAATACAATAAGATGGAC
>CAYQTZ010000389.1:0-3116 GCA_964420565.1 uncultured Hyphomicrobiales bacterium | reverse complement strand
CCTGTCGGGCTTTGTTGCCGTCGAATGGACCGAGTACTCCTGCGTCCTCCAGTTCGTCAACTATTCTGCCGGCACGTGCATAACCTACTTTTAATCTTCTCTGTATCAGCGAGACAGAACCCTGTTGATGGGCTATTACTAATCGGGCAGCTTCCTCGAAAAGGTCGTCTCTGTCTTCTTTGTTAATGCCTCCGCTGGAGTTACCGTCAACTAAGCTTGGCAATTCGTATGGGCGGGAATACCCCACCTGATCACCAATATAATTGCATAGATTCTCAACTTCGTCGGTGCTAATGAAAGAGTTTTGTATTCTGATAGGTTTTGGCGAACCACTTGGCAGAAAGAGCATATCACCATTGCCGAGTAGCTGGTCTGCGCCCATTACGTCGAGTATTGTGCGTGAATCAACTTTAGAAGCCACAAGATAAGCCGCTCTGGCTGGTATATTAGCTTTGATGATACCTGTGATAACATCTACGGAGGGTCTTTGTGTGGCTATTACTAAATGGATGCCAACAGCTCTGGCTAACTGAGCTATTCTAATAATTGGCTGTTCTACTTCTTTGGAAGCTGTCAGCATAAGGTCTGCCAGCTCGTCTATAACAACTACTATATATGGCATTGTTTTGAAAACCATATTTTCATTATTCTTGATTTTGCCTTCGCGAACTTTACGGTTGTAATCTAAAATATTTCGCTGCCCGATTTCAGCTAAAATATCATAACGTCTGTCCATCTCTTCGCATACCGCCTTCAACGCCACAACGGCATCCTGAGGATCAGTTATTATCGAATCTTTGATATCTGGAGAAACTGCGAGGAAATGCTTTATTAGAGCTTTATATTGCCTTAGTTCTACTTTTTTGGGATCGATGATAACGAATTTCAAATTCTTTGGATGCATCTTAAATAATAAAGATGCAATAACGGTGTTTATCCCGACAGATTTTCCTGCCCCCGTAGCTCCGGCTATCAATATATGAGGCATACGCGAAAGGTCGGCGCAGTAAACATCGCCCGTTATAGTCTTACCTAAGGCAATTGGTAAACGGAATTTATTACTGTGAAATTTTGATGATTTTACTATTTGGCTGAAGCGAACCATCACAGGATTCTGGTTAGGTATTTCTATTCCGACAGTTCCTTTGCCTGGCACAGGTGCTATTATGCGGATACCGCGAGCTTTTAACGCCATAGCGATATCATCAGCAAGGTTTTCTATTTTACTTACTTTAATACCAGGAGCCGGTACAAATTCATACTGAGTAACTACTGGTCCGGGTGTAACGGTAAGATTTTCTATCGGAATTTTAAATGTTTCTAACTTTTCTTTGAGTAATCTTGCATTGTTCTGTAATTCTTCTTCGTCAATTTCTTCTAATTCTTCTTCGTCAGATAGCAAACCGATATGGGGGTATTTATATTCTATATTTTCATCAAGTATGTCTGTGCTTAACAAATTGATTGGTCCGTCATTGTCAGTATTGATAAAAGCACTTTCTTTTTTGGGTTTAGAATGAACTTGTACTGTTGGAATATGTGTTTCTTCTTCTTCTTCGATTGCCATATTATCTTCTTCATCGAGTTTTTCAGTCATTTCTAAAGGAGAGGAGCTTTCTGTTTCTTTGTTTTCGCCGCTTACGTCTATAAAAAATTTAGATTTTCGTGGTTCTTCGTTTTCGATATTTTCAAATTCATTATCTACTTCTAAATCATTATTATCCTGAGAATCGTATTCTTCATCATAATTATCAATTATGTAGTCTTCTGAATCTGTGTCTTCATTGATGTCTTTATTCTGATTTAAGATCTGGTCTTTGGAAAGTGAATCTTTATGGTTTATTTCCTGATACTCTCTTGCTGACTCGTGTTGTGTTTTTTTGTAATCAATTATATCTTCATCTTTTTCGGGAATACCCTTATCATGTGTATTTGTATCGTTGTGTTTTATTTTGTTTATCGTTAGGTTTAATTTCTTTCTTTCAACAGCAGGAATATTTTGAATATCATTAGATTCGTGAGATTGAGTAATATCACTTAATTTTTCGGGATAATTTTTTTCGGGAGTGGAGTAAGCTCCATAATCAAGATTTCTTCTGAGAATTCTAGCCGGGTCTTGCGGTTCGTAAAAATGTTCAGTACCCGTTGATGGCATTTCATTATCTGTAGTAGTGTTTTCTTTTGGTTTCTTATTCAATGAAATGAAAGGAATTCTATTAAGATACGGCTTAAGGAAGCTAAGCTGTTGCCTGATCTTATCGGTTACTGGTTTGGTCTTGTCAGCCACTTTGTCCCATTTTATATCAGTAGCGAAAACAAAGACTAAAACGAAGCTGGTCGTAAGTATAAGAAACGAACCGATATAACCGATAAGCCCTGAGAATACCGAGGCAATGAATTCTCCTGCTAATCCGTACCACTCTAACGATAAAGCAAAGGGCCATTGTGCTGCACCGATCACTCCTGTTATGCCGGCAAAAATGGTAGCGAGCAGAAAAGCGATAATACTATTTTTAACAATAATTCTTTCGACTTTGCATTTTTTGAATAATCTGAAAGACCAAATCCCAAGAATAAAGGGTAGAATAATTACAATATAGCCGACAGTAGAGTTGTAAAGGAAGCTCGATATAGCCGCCCCTGTTAAACCAAGCCAATTCTGAGTAGATTGGGCTTTGATCAGAACTTCCTCTTCTGCTTTTATCAATCCAATAATATCAGAAAAACTGAAATCGGCAAACATTTCATCGCGTGAAGTATAAGATATCAGAGACAGAAATATAAGAATAGCTGTAAGCATCATCAGAATTGAAAAGATCTTAATATGCCTTTCGTACTGAATAGAGAATTTATTCTTTGGCTCGGAGCCAGTACTTTTTTTATTGTTATTCTTTGTTTGCTTAATAGTTTTCTTCTCCGACAAACTATTAAATTCATCCCGTAACAGAATACCATCTGTTTGAGTTTGCATTGTTCCCCCCTTATGCTGCTCAAATATTTAAAATAATGCAGGTTAAATATAACAATTATTTGTTACATATAAAAATAATATTTCATTGAGTGAATGCTTTTATTGAATTTCCTTTAATAACTGGAACAACAGGATAATGATCATA
>CAYQTZ010000388.1:2429-3128 GCA_964420565.1 uncultured Hyphomicrobiales bacterium | reverse complement strand
TTTTAAGATGGAGTTAGGGTGTGTTTACTGATTATATCGGATATATTTTTTCACAAACACCCCTCGATCCCCTCTTACCAAGCGGGGAAGTAAGATGAAATCCCCCTCTTTCTCCCTCCTTCCCAAATTCCGATTTGGTAAGGATCATTTCTGTCCAAGTTGCACTTGGATCATCTTATTTTTTGTCTTACCAGCTCCCATAACCGTAGCGAACACGCATGCGTGTTCCCTACAAACTGCTGACCACCGATCACCGACCACCGATCACCGACCGCTGACCGCTGACTGCTGACCGCTATTTATAAGTAAAGACCTCTGTGATTCTTCTGAAAAAATAAAAGAAAACTAAAGATCAATATTGTCTTCGTTCATTGCTTCTAAGTTTCTGATAACTGCCGCCAAATACTGCCCTGCTAACATCCCGTCAATTACTCTGTGGTCATAAGTAATGGAAACATAGAGCATATTTCTTGCTACTATTATGTCCTGTCCGTCATACTCTCTTACCACTGGCCTTTTATGAATAGCACCAACTCCGAGTATAGCACACTGTGGCTGATTAATTATTGGTGAGCCGAATAAAGTGCCAAACGTTCCAACGTTGGTCATCGTAAATGTTCCACCCTGTATGTCATCAGGGTTAAGCTGCTTGGAGCGTGCACGCAGCGATAGATCATTAATAGCTCGTGAAAGACCACG
>CAYQTZ010000388.1:0-2419 GCA_964420565.1 uncultured Hyphomicrobiales bacterium | reverse complement strand
ATTATCAGCATCTTTGATAACGGGCACTATCAGATTGCCGTCGGGCAGCGCAGTGGCAAAACCGAAATGGATGCGTCTGTGACGTAATATGTTTGTTCCATCAACGCTTACGTTTACCATAGGGAATTCTTTTAAAGCATCAATAGCAGCTTTTGAGAAAAATGGTGTGAAGGTCAGTTTGAAACCTTCGTCCTCTAAGAAATTGTCTTTATGAGCTTGACGATAACGGAAAATATGAGTTACATCAGCTTCGCCAACACTTGTTACGTGGGGAGAGGTTTGTTTGGAGTACACCATGTGTTCGGCTATTAATTTGCGAATGCGATCCATTTGGATCACTTCCACATCATCACCCACTTTTGGAGAAGAAACTACCTTAGATGAAGTTGTTGCTGGTCTTGACTCTGCAGCTTTGGTGAGAGCTTTATCTTGCTTCGGCTCATCCTTGGGAGCTGATTTGCGATTATCAATATAATTCAGAAGATCAGCTTTCGTGATTCTTCCGTCAATACCGCTTCCATCTATGCTTTCTAATTCGTTTAGTGTTACGTTTTCTGCCTCTGCGATAGATCGAACTAAGGGAGAGAAGAACTTGCCGTCTTTTTGTCTTGGAATACTTTTGCTGGCTGAATCATCAGAGATTTTGGGTGTTGCCCGTGGTTCTCCATCTGCTGGAGCGTCATCTGTTTTCTTTTCCTCGGTATCTTTTTCTGTTGGTTTTGGTTCCACTTTTTTCTTAGATGTCTTACCGGAAGCAGAAATTTTTGCTATTACCTCGCCAACTTCTACTGTTTCGTTTTCCTGAGCAAGTATTTCGATTAATTTACCTGCGACCGGGGAGGGAACTTCAGTATCTACTTTATCTGTAGAAATCTCCAATATCATTTCGTCACGTTCTATGGTATCACCTGGCTTTTTGAGCCATTTTACGATGGTGCCTTCTGTAAGCGATTCGCCCATCTTGGGCATTACGATTTCAATTGTGTCGCCTTGAGTGTCCTCTTCGGGTTCCTTTTCTTTCGGAGTTTCTTCCTCATCAGGAGCTTCGTCTTTTTTATCTGCTTTATCTTCTTTTTCCTCATCAGGAGCTTCGTCTTCCTTATCTTCCTTATCTTCCGCAGGAGCAACGGCAGAGTCGGCATCCGTTTCAATCTGAGCAATTTTTTCTCCTACCTCGACAGTGTCATTTTCCTGAGCAAGAATTTTCAGGAGTTGGTTATTTGGTTTTTTATTTTAATTTTTTAATTATAATTTTAATTTTGTTAAGTTATTATTATTCGGCTTCTTTTTTCAACCATTTAACGATGGTACCTTCGGTGAGTGATTCACCCATTTTCGGCATTACTACATCAACTATCATTTTAGTCTCCTATATTTATATTTTTTGATATTTGTTATAATACATATAGTTGCAAAATAATGAAAATTAACGGTTTCTACAAAATTTGATGTTTTTTTGCCTACTTACACCCGATTAATTTATGTATAATTATTAAAATTTCAAGAAAATACAGAATTATTTGGAAATGTCGATAGATTTATTATAAAGATTACTAATTATTAATTATATTGTTACTATCATTAGCATTGAAATAGTATAATTATGAACAATTATTAATAATGCCATGGACTCTCAAGTCAAACCACAGGATGAACTCTTTAATAAGATAGAAATCCTCCAAAGAGAAAATGATGCCCTGAAAAATGCTCATCAGATAGAAAATGATAAGTACAAAAAGCTTCGAAAAAAATATCTGAAATGCAAGAAAAGATTGGACAGTGGCTTTTCTTATGCTCCTATTGGTATGGCTTTTGTATCTCCCGAAGGTAAATGGCTAAAGATAAATCCAGCCGCCTGTAAATTACTCGGATATACAAAAAAAGAGCTGTTGAGCAAAACTTTTCAGGATATAACACATCCAGATGATCTGGAAGAAGACCTGAATTATGTACGCAAAATGCTTGAAGGCAAAATAGATACTTATCAAATCGTGAAGCGATATTTCCATAAAAACGGTAGTTTAGTATGGGTAAATCTTAGTGTTTCTATTGTTCGCGACAAAAAGGGCAAGCCAATTCATTTTATTTCTCAGTTTGTGGATATAACAAAAAACAAATTATCTGAGGAAAAGCTAAGGAAAAGCGAAGCAAAATACAGGCAAATAGTTACAACTGCTCAGGAAGGTATATGGGTAATTGACCAAAATGCTGAAACTACGTATGTAAATAAATGTATGGCTGAGATGCTTGGCTATACTGAAACCGAGATGATAGGGAGGCATTTATTCAGCTTTATGGATGATGCTGCAATCGAGGAAGCAAAAATTCTCTTTGATCGCCGGGCTCAGGGCATTAACGAAAAACATGATTTTCGCTTTAAACATAAAGATGGTTCTGATATATGGGTTATTATAGCTAC
>CAYQTZ010000387.1:0-3129 GCA_964420565.1 uncultured Hyphomicrobiales bacterium | reverse complement strand
ACATTTTCCCCTCGGATTGTCGGTATTGCTCCAACTATTGGAATGCCTGTAGCAGATTCCACTGCATCACGAATTACGTTTTCGTGTCTTTTGCCAGCCACTCGGTTCAATACAATACCTGCCAGATTCAGCTCCTGGTCTAACATTTTGCAACCTAAAGCGATAGCAGCAATAGTTCTCGTAACCTTAGTTACATTAATAACTAACACAACGGGTGCCATGATCATCTTAGCAAGCTCAGCTGTAGAATGTGTGCCTTCAGAATCAAAGCCATCGTATAACCCTCTGTTTCCCTCGATAACGGAAATATCCGAATTCGAGCCATTCATAAGCAAAGAACGAATAATTTTATCCTGAGTCATTAGGTATGTATCCAGATTTCTGCATTCGCAACCTGCGGCTAAGCGAAGCCATGCCGGATCTATATAATCTGGTCCCTTTTTAAAAGAAGCGACCTTATAGCCGCGATTGATCAAAGAAGCAGTCAATCCGCATGAAACTAAAGTCTTGCCGGAATCACCCGACATACCTGCTATTATTACTCTTGGATAATTATGCATATCAAAAAATATATTTCTCCCCCGTAAGAAAGCGGGGGAGAAACATATAACTAATTAATCGTTTGCAGCACCTTCTCTGTGTGGCACTTCAATATAGCTTCCACCAAAGTAAGTATAAACTAATTTGCCTTCTTCGATCAATTCCTTGATCGCTTGCTTACCAAGTTTTCTTTTGTCATAAGCATCACCAAAGAATTCGGTGCAAGCTTTGTGCAAATCTCCTGCTTTCCATTTCTTCTGACCGACCGTGTCATTGATGAATTTAAACATCTGGTCTTTAACTTGTTGTACTGATATTTCGTCAGCCATAATAACCTCCTATTTGTAAAAATACTTACAGTTGCCTACATTATACTACAACGAACAACTGCACGCAGGATTTTATCTAGTCAGATGTACTGAACGTTTAAATGTCAAACCGGCATGTTTGAAATCGTCAATATGTTCTTTTTCGAATTCAATACCAGTCTTATCAAAGAACTTCTTCCAGCCAATTCTTTCTATCCATTCGCCAATACGTTCGTGTTTTCTGGCTTCAGCAGCCCAAATGTCCACAATATTCTTGATAGCGTCAGTTACCTCAGGCCATCTCGGTGGATTATTTGGAATAAACGGAATAGCAAGTTTGGAGAACATCGGCTCGTGTCTTGCGTTAGATACTTTACCGCCAACCCATATGGATACTCCGTCATTCAGCGGATCATTCAAAGGCATAGCCGGGCAAACTGTATAGCAGTTAGCACAGAACATACACAGATCTTCTTCCACTTCTACACTTTGCTTGCCGTCCACATTTGTCGGGCGAATAGCAGCAGTCGGGCATGAAGCAATAAGATTAGGCACTTCGCACTGTTTCGGAAGAGCAGTATGGTCTATTCTTGGAGGTCTTCTATGCACACCAAGTATAGCAATGTCTGAGCAGTGAACAGCGCCGCACATATTCAGGCAGCATGCCAAAGCCAAACGAATCTTTGCAGGAAGATCTGTATTTTTGAAATGATCAATAAGTACGTCCATAGTAGCTTTTACCAAGCCAGAGGCATCTGTAGCTGCAGAGTGGCAGTGTACCCAGCCCTGTGTGTGTACCATACTGGATATTGAATTGCCAATACCGCCAACCGGGTGACCGATTGCCTGAAGATCTGCAATTATTGGATCAATATTTTCTTCTTTGTCAAGAAGGAATTCTACGTTGTGGCGAGATGTAAATCTCAAGTGACCACGGCAATATTTTTCTGCCAGATCAGCAAACATTCTGATTTTCTTTGTACTGATCAATCTTGGAGAGCCGGCTCTTACTGTGAAAAGTTTTGCCCCTGATTCTGAAACGTGAACCAGTACTCCTGGTTTCACTATTTCATGGTATTTCCATTTACCATAATTTTCCTTGATAATGGGAGGCAAGAATCTCTCATAATGTGGCGGCCCTATATCAGTTACTCTTTTAGGTTTGTCTTCTGCCATTTTATTTTCCCTTTTTAAATTTAAAATTTATTATATTTACTAATTATCGCTATCATTCTTCGTCATCGCCTTCTTCGAAGTATTCTTCATAGAAGATATATGGGTTCTCTCTAGGATGTGCAACCATTTCAACGCGTGGCTCCATGCCAACTTCTTCGAGGAAATCGCCCATACCGACTCTTAATATGAATTCACCGATGCGCTCGCGGTTCTTACCTTCTTCGCACCATAGATCCCACATTTCGTCTATCCAATCCCAGAAATTGACTTTTTCGCCGCTGGGTTGTTCGAATTCTAAATGCTCGAAATCGCCGTCTTTGCCATCAATCTTCATAAATGGTATCATTACAGACGAAAGCATAGCACCTTCTACGATAGGAGCTTTTGCACCCAGAAGTACGCAAGCGCCGCGATCATCGCCCGGAGCCAATGCTTTAGGCATTACATTAATGCAATGCATACAGTGGCGGCAGCTATCGTCATCAATTGTCAATACCTTACCATCCCAGTCAATACATTTACCGGGGCAATTCAGCACGACTTCCTGCACGATATTCATACCGTTTTCTGCAGCTTTTCTTACTTCTTCCTGATTGATCTTGATGTCATCTCGCCATGTACCGATAATACTTATATCGGAACGTGCTACGGATGCAACGCAGTCATTCGGGCAGGCAGACATTTTAAATTTCATCTTATACGGGAATGCCGGTCTGTGTAATTCGTCCTGGAATTTGTTTGTAATAAAATGCGTCAGCGCCATAGAGTCATAGCAAGCCCATTCGCAGCGGGATTTACCGCAGCAGCAGCTTGGGGTACGTACGTCTGAACCCGAGCCACCAAGGTCAAAGCCAAGTTCTGCCAGTTCCTGGAATGTAGGCTCCAGCTCTTCGGTTCTTGTACCGAGTAGAACTATGTCGCCTGTAGAGCCGTGCATATTTGTCAAACCAGAACCGTGTTTATCCCAAATATCACAAATCTTTCTCAAAGCGTCGGAGGTGTAGTACCATCCAGCCGGTTGATTAATACGCATTGTATGGAAATGCGAAATATTCGGGTATTTTTCGGGGAGATCGGTATATCTGCCGATTACACCACCACCATA
>CAYQTZ010000386.1:662-3139 GCA_964420565.1 uncultured Hyphomicrobiales bacterium | reverse complement strand
GAAGATGAAGGCATTTTTTTTGTTTTTTCTTTTTTGAAAATAGATAAATCTAAATCTCATTTTCAATCACGAAGAGGAGTAAGACCATGAGAAAGCACCATAAAGCGGAACTGTTATACCATATTACATTAACAGCAAATTACCGCAATTATTTTTGGATACCTGATCAGATTATTGCTCAGGCAGCAGCATCTGCAAAGATGAATCTTGTAGAGTTCCACAATCATAATGATCATCTCCATTTATTAGTCGAAATACCTCCATCTCTTAGTATTAGCAAGTCAATCGAGATTTTCAAGAGCCAGAGTTCGAGACTAATGAAGCATTATCATTGCCGTGAATGGCGATCATGGTCTAGGGGTTATTTTATCCGCTCAGTTGGTCCTGAGAGTGATATAGTACAGGATTATATTCTCAGACATTTCAAGTAAAATAGAAATCCCCCTCTTGTAAGAGGGGGAAGGGGGTGTTTTCTAATCAAGTCGAAGTTAGAGGTATTCTCTCTCAAGTCATTCATATCGTAACATCTGACCGGTGAAAGCCGAACGCCGAGAGCTGAAAGCCGACTGCCGAGAGACAATCCCCGGCAGCCGACCACAGCATTTATTACTCTATAATCTATTCATCACTTCTTACTAAACGCTTCCTTGCGTTTCATAAGATCAGAGACATGCTTCAGATATAGCTGAAGCCTTTCATCTTTATCCTTCGGAATATTATTGTAATACATCAACGGCTGAATCTCACTTCCTGTCTCAACTTCTCTTATCCGGCCATTCACATATTTACCATTGCGCTCAAAGTAAAGCTCTACTTTTGCTTCATTCGGAACCATCATATTGCACAGTCTATTAATAAAGTCAAGAACAACGAAGGCATTTGCACCACCAGTAACGACCATTCTTCTTCGCTCTTCCAAATCCTTAAGGACTATTTGAAAAACCTGTTTCCTGGAATCATCTGACTCTTTAAAGCGAATAGAATCGAACTTACCTCGAATCACTTCATAACATTCATTGCCATCAACAGAATCGAATCTTGCGTCGCTGTACATGATTAAATAGACTTTGTTTGCCTCTGCTAATGGCTCAATGTCTGAAGCCAATGACTTCAGCTTGTTTTTTATGTCGGCTAAGACATCTGGATTATACATTTGGTCGGCTAAACCCATAATTTATTCTCCTATTAATTATCAATAATGATTAATTGTTATTTATGTATATGTGGTTACCTGGTTACCAAATGCAGTAAGCCATTGAATAATATATATTTAACTGGTAACCGCTTGGTAATCGTGGTAACCGTAGTAACCATCTAATTAATTAGTAATCGCTTGGTAACCGTGGTAACCGATACCCGTATAAACCCCCCTCCTGATTCGTTTAAGCTGTCCAATTCTTGCCATCTTGCTCAGCAATCCCTTAAGATTCTCCTTTGGCACATCAAGAGCATCAGCAATCTCTGAAACAGTGAAATCTTTCTTCTCTTTATCCATTAAGTCAATTACTGCCTGTCTTTCCGGACTTACGTCATCGTATGGAGTATTCTTCAACTGATAAGTAAGTGTTTCTTTGTCAAACTTAAGCAACAATTCTGCTGATTCAACGTCTCTTCCTGTAGTTTCGAGTTTATGTATTCCTTCTGCACTAGATAGGACCATCATGGTATCCACCGATGCCGTGATGCCTGTCGAGCCCATGATCTGATCGAATGTATAGTTAGAATCTGATTTGGCTTTTCGGGCATGATGTATCAATATCAATGCAACATCATTCTGTTTTGCTAATATAGATAATTCCGTGAAAACTCGATATGTGAATTCGTAATCTGATTCAGTTGTAGTCTTCGGTGGCGCGAACCGTTGCCAGGTGTCAATGATAACACATTTAACATCCTTATCTTTTATGATCTTCTCAAGATATTCTAAACCACCAAGATCATACCGCTGGATGTCCAGACTGGTTTTAAAATCATCACTATTCACTATAGAATCATAATAACCGGATATCATGTCAATTCGATCCTGCAAGCGTACTTCAGAGTCTTCAAGGGCTAAATAGACAACTCCGCATTGATTGGTATTGATCTGACCAAACAGCTCTCTACCAGTCGAAACAGCAATTCCAATGTTTAAAGCTAAGATACTCTTACCCGCTTTTGGTTTGCCTGCGATAAGAGTCAGTCCGGCAGGTATCAGATTTGGAACCACCCATGTAATGGGTGGTATATCCAATTTCATCAATTCCTTAGCAGTTATCATCTTCATGACTGGATGATGCAATCTTACATTGCGATCTGGCTTTATTTCAACCCAATCCGCTTCATTGATCAGATCCTCAACAATCTTCTTTGCTGGAGGATTATCATAAAATAGATCAGACAGATCCTTGAATCCTTCGGGCAATCGTATGAACTTGACAAAGCAATCTTGTTTAGTAGTTAGTCTCGTTTTCTTGCTATCCGGATGGTCATCAATA
>CAYQTZ010000386.1:0-652 GCA_964420565.1 uncultured Hyphomicrobiales bacterium | reverse complement strand
TTTAGCCTTGCATCAGCCATTATTTTTCCTTAGGTCATCAATATCCAAAATGATTACATTGTTTCGGGATGTCAGCTCTATCTTACTGGACTTATTGAAAACAGATACTATATTATAATCTTTGTCAAATCCCAATTCAACAGCCGTTAACCAGTCCGTCCTGCCTTCTACTAAAAGAGAATCATCCTTATCATTCGGATTAAATTCAATGTTACCGGTATTAAATACCATTGCATAGTAATTACCTTCACATATCAGTGTCCCTGTCTTGTGAAGCGTCTCGAGCGAGTAACGCTTCCTTAACATCTCATCAATGAAGTTAAGGTCCTCCTGATCAGCTTCCTTCAGATTCAATTTCGCTTTATCAACATGAAGATATCGTGGTTCACCATCTTTGATCATACGGAGATGCATCATTGAATTTCCATTCTTGCTTAATTCAGGGAACTCATTTCTCATCCATTCGAATGCTTCTTCTGTACTGACATTTCTTGCCAGCTTTATGAGTTCAATATTATTACCGTGGATTCCGCATCCGAAGCAATTGAAGCCATCGTCGTTGATCTTCAGACTTGGATTCTGGTCTCCATTGTTGTGTCCAGGTTCGTTAAAGCAATGATAATTACCATTACTCCCTCTTGCAAGACCTAGC
>CAYQTZ010000385.1:0-3160 GCA_964420565.1 uncultured Hyphomicrobiales bacterium | reverse complement strand
ACGGCTACGAAGATGAAAAAGGAATATCGCCCACTGAATACGAATATGATAAAGCCAAGGAAAAAAACATACATCGGTGGATATTTATCAAAGATGTATCAGAACGGCATAAGAAAGAGTTAAATTTCATTCGTAAAATAGAACAGGATGTATCCCGAAAGAAGTTTTCAGATGAAAAACAATTAAAAAAGGCCGTATATCATTCGTGCATTAAATATCTCCAACAAAAAGGCTTTATAGACACCAACGAATTCGACAGCAGTACCTATCCACAGGCAAGCATAAAAGATTTGAATAGTAATCTGATAAAGGATTTTGTGCGTACAGCAAATGCAAAGCGGAATTTTCCGTTTAAAGAAACCGACCCTGCCAAGAACATTCTTACAGCATTAAACCTGCTTCGTAAAGGTGACCTGGTAAATAGTTCTCTGCTTGTGTTTTCAGATAACCCACAGCAGTATTTTCCGTCGGCAACCATAAAATGCGCCCATTTTCATGGCACAGTCATTCAAAAGCCTATTCCAGACTATAAAGAGTTCAAAGGCAATGTTATCAATATGTCAAATAAAGCAGTTGATTTTATTCTTTCAAAAATCAGCTTATCAACGGGTAGCAGGGACAAAAACAATATTGTTGAAACAGAATATGAAGTACCAAGAGCCGCTATTGCTGAGGCAGTAATAAATGCTGTTGCACACAGGGATTACATAAGCAAAGGCAGTATTCAGGTAGCTGTTTTTCAAGACCGTATTGAAATTAGCAATCCCGGCAAATTACCGAGGGAACTCAGTCTTGAAGACCTGATGGTGCCACACTCTTCTTATCCTCGAAATCCATTACTGGCTGAATGTATGTTTCAATATGGAGCTATTGAAAGATATGGAACAGGTACACTTGATATGGTTAAGCTTTCTCATGAACGTGGATTGAAAGTCCCCGATTTTTCTCTTGAAGAAGGATTCAGGGTTACACTTTGGCGACCATCTGCTTCAACCGACCATGTTACCGATCATGTTACCGATCATGTTACCGATCATGTTTTTACAGATATGCCAGATTTAACACATCGTCTGGTATATATTATTGAAGGTGAAATGAGCCGACAAGAATTGATGGATTTGTTAAGTTTAAAGCACAGGCCGACATTTAGAGAGAATTACCTAAATCCTGCTATAAAGAATGGCATAATTGAGATGACCCTACCGGACAAGCCCAGAAGTATAAAACAAGAATACCGTCTAACAAGCAAAGGGCAGGAACTTAAAAAGAAGCTGAAAGATAATAGTTCCCAATACTAGATATTTTATAGAATGACCAATCTTTCCCGTCAAATACAACTGATCAAAAACCTCTTCAAAGCAAGAGAAGATTTGTTTGCGGTTTTATTGGAAAAGGGTGTTATTGTTTTGAAAGGTTTGGTGGTGGAGATGTTGGTGTAAGAACTGTTTATATTGTTCTTAAATTCTTAAATCTCTTTCAACCCAATCTTTTTTATCTAATTAAAAGGATCATCATAATACTCAGGTTTTCGGGTATGATCATCAATACTACCTTCCGGAACACATATAACCATCCCATGTCTTGCCCTCGTAAGCAATACTCGGTATGCATTTTTCTGATAGACTCGATTTGTCTTGTTGTTAATATTAACCCATTTTTCACCCCGAAAGTCTTTATGTATCCAGCCATCTTCGCTGTATCTGAAATCCGCATCCCAAACATGACAAGCCCAATCAAGCTCTAATCCCTGAATCTGAAATTCAGTTGCAACATCCTCCAAATAGAAAGATGAGCGAACATCCTCTTTTGGTTTTAAGAACCAATAAACGGGATTCGTTTCATATCTAACATCAATTGCAAGAGGTTTTAGTCTTTGTGCTTTTGAAGAAGACATCAATCCATATCTCTGTGTCCCCCGAGCCATCGTTCTTAGCCATTGCTTTGCTATTTGTATATCTCTTGTAAGAACTATTGGGTATCTTTTACAAAAATCAGCATATAATTCCTTAGCTGCATCTAAATCAAGATCTAATAAGCGCTTAATAAATTCGGACACCTTTTCTGCTCTGATTGAACGCATAGAAACAGCCAAATGAAGATCCTTATATGAAATAAGGTTTTGTCTTCGATTAAAGAGTTCTATTACCTTGCCAGCAGCATAGTCATCATCTGTCAATTGGGAAGAAATATAAACCTTCCAATCAGGAAAAGAGCGATTGACAGCATCAATCCACTCTCCTATTCCAGCTTCACCTTTATTGATCTCCTGGCCACCTCCAACTAAACATAGAATTACAGACCAATCATGGTGTCGATTCATACAAGAAATGAGAAATTCCGGTTCTGACCATAAAAATCCTGGTTGGTTTTTCTTTCTTCTCATAAAGTCAATAGTCTGATCTAAAGTCCAGGCTCTTTGAGCTTCGTCAAATATTGCTATATGTTCAGGCTGAGGTCTTTCATCAATTAAACATGTATCTCTAAAATGATGAACATTTTGGATGAAGAGCTTTACTTTGCTTCGGGCTTCGCTTTTTGTTATAGGTTGATTATTTTTTTTTTGTAGATGAAAATGGTCTAGTGCTAATGCTTCTTGTAGAACCTTCACTAATGGCCCGTTACCACTCAAATATACGCAAGACTCACGTCTATCTGCGTCCAGATGTTTTGCAGCAATTTCAAGTCCTACAAGTGTTTTCCCAGCACCTGGAACACCTGTTAGAAAGCAAATTGCTTTTTCATGATTTTCTCTGGTTCTTCCTATAATGTCAGAAATAATATTGGTAGTTGCAGTAAAACTTTGTTCATCAGAAGCTTTTTCAGCAATCTCCTCAACTGCATTTTCACAATACAGATTACTTGCTTTTTCAATAATCGTTGGAGTGGGATAATAGCGACCCTTCTCCCATCCCTCAATATCCAGCTTAATCCCAGAATGATTATATCTGAGGACAGATTCAATTACCAAACCAAGAGTATCGTTGTTACATTTTATTGGTTTTATTGAATTGTCATTGTGGATAGTTGTTTCAATACTTATTTCCAAGGGTTTTGCTTCAGTAGCTACTAAAATAGGTACAACTAAAGGATATTCACTTTTTTCATGAAAGTTTTTAAGGTCGAGGGCATAGTCCCAGGTTTGCATTAAAGATGAAGAGCT
>CAYQTZ010000384.1:0-3188 GCA_964420565.1 uncultured Hyphomicrobiales bacterium | reverse complement strand
AAACAACGATCTGCCGGGATTCTAATTCGGGAAAAAAGGAGCGTTTCATTGAATAATAGCTCCCAATACCGAATATGAGTAATATTGGAATAATGAGATATGCAAAGATCGGGTAGTTTATAAAATACTGAACAACTTTTTTCATTTTATGAATTCCTATGCTTACAGATCCTATTTATTGATTATAGTTACAGGGGTATTCTCTCCAGCATTGACTAAGGGCTGTACAACAATATCTACGCCCTCCTCAACTCCGTTTATAAAATATGAATTTGTGTTGGTTTTAATAATGTTAATATCTCTAAGAGCAAGTCTGCCGTCCTCAACTATGTAAACCTCATCGAAATTATATACTGAGTTCCGGGGCACTTCGATTACATTTTTGAATATCATGTTGGTAAACTCGGCAGTAAGATACATCCCGCGGATAAGCTCTCGGCTGCCTTTAGGATCGAGCTTGACGTAAACATTCACGGATTGTGTTCTATTATCTACAAACTTTGATTTGCGTATTACTCTGCCCTTCCAGTGATCTTCGCCATCCTCAGAGATAGCTTTTACCGTACTGCCAATACTTATTAATCTTGCTTCTTGTATTGTAACGGGCACTTCCATTTCTAACATATCAGTACGTATCATGCTGGCTATTCTGCCTCCCACATTCGTAACCGAGCCAACCTCAAGATGTACATCAGTGAAAGCACCATTAAAAGGAGCGTAGATATTATATTTTTTCAGGCGTATCTCATCGCTTTTAATTGAATAGTAATCATTTAGAATGTTTTTACTTGCCAGATATACTTTTTCTTGTGCATTTTTTAGCTCAGGAAGCTCAGGAAGCTCTTTATCTAAATTTATATCATTAAGAAAATTTTCCCATATTTTATAACTATTGGGAAAATCAATTTTGAAGTCAGGCAATGAATTCGCCAAGGAATGCAGAAATCTGCTTTTGCGAGCTTTTAGAGTGTATTCAATATCTTTATTATAAATGCGGACTAATAAGTCCCCTTCTCTGAAATCCTGTCCTTTTTTTAGGGGTATATCTGCTAAAAGTAACTTGCCGGAGACTTCCGAGATAAGCTCTACGATTTCGCGGGATACTATTCTGCCAGTTTCCCGGACAGATGAAGTCAGTGTATCGTAATGAACTGTCTTTACTTTAACTGCTTTAATTTGCTTTTCAACATCATATTTCTTTGGCTCAGGTTGCATTCCTGACAAAACGCTCATCATTACAAACCCAATAACAACCAAAAAAACTACAGCCAGAGAGCTGAATATTATTTTTTGTCTGTTTGTCATCTTTGAATTTCGATTTATTGATTATACAAATAATTACTAACCGATTAACGATAATATAATAGATTTAGTTTCAATAACTCCAATATTATACATAATTTGAGCATATCTTATCAGTATTGTGTTGAATAAACAATAAATTTCTTTTTTGTACTATTATTGTTGTATCCGAACATATTGATTTTTCAAGGGTTTTGAAGTATCAACCGACTTTTACGAATAAAAATTAATTTAATTAAAAATTTTTAATCATAATTTAATTTATACTCCGTCTCTAAAATTTAAGTCAGTGATATTGATGTAAATGATTTAATTCTAATAAGATTCGAAAATATTGGTCTGAACAATAATTTTTTATATGGAATAAGGATATGATAGCAAGTGAATGTAACACCAGTTCTTCATCGCACAAAGATCTTTCGGTCTATCGCGATGATAATAGCTCAGTAATCTCTTTGTTTGAAGTGATTTCAAAAGTAATTGATTTCGATACAGAGGATGAAGTATATAATTACATAACTGAAAAAATGAGCTTCTATTATGATGATTCGATAATATTGCTTAACAAGTATAATCCTGACAATAATTCTATGACTGTGGTTTCAATGCGTTACCCTAATATGGGAATAATATCAAAAGCGGTTGATCTACTTAATTACAATCCTGTGGGTAAAGAATACCCTATGAACGAAGAAGCCAAAATCTATTTTGAAAAAGGCAAACTGGAGGAATTCCCTGGTGGTCTAAGCAAATTATCTGATGGTTATGCTCCAGCGGCTGTTGTAAAGCAAATAATTTCTTACTTAGGGTTGGATAAAGTCTATCTGATTGGATTATTCCGAAATGGCAGGATTTTCGCAGGTTTACAGATATACACACTTAAAAGATCAAAGTCAATTAATCGCAGATTCGTTGATACTTTTATCCAACATTGTACGGCTGTTTTGCAAAAGATATATTATGAAAAAATGCTCATTGAAAGCGAAGAGCGTTTCAAATTGCTATCTAATCTGACTTTCGAAGGTATAGTAATACACAAGAATGGAATCATACTTGATTGCAACCAATCAGCTCTAAGAATGTCTGGTTATGATTTAGATGAACTTATCGGGAAAAATATGATAGAAGAATTAGCACATCCTTTATACCACGAGACTATCAGAAATAATATTATCAAGGAATATGTAAAACCTTATGAGGTAATCTTTATTACTAAAGATGGAAAGGAGATACCTGCTGAGGTTGAAGCCAGAATATTTTATCATAAAAACGATCAAATAAGAGTAGCTGCCATTAGAGATATTACAGAAAGAAAAAAAACAGAGCAGAAATTAATCGAAAGCGAAGAGAAATACCGCAGCTTTGTTGAGCATTCATCTGACGCTATGGTGCTTGCTGATGCTAATGGAAAGATCATTGAATGGAATCTCGCTCAGGAAGAGCTAACGAAGATTGACCGTAATGATGCGCTCGGCAAGTATGCTTGGGATTTGCAGTATGAGCTTATACCGCCTGAGCTGAAAGACGAAAATGCTTATCGCTTTATTAAAAAGCAAATCAATTTATTGCTGGCAGAAGGCAAGAGCATTTTGCCTGCAAACTATTATGAAATTCCATTTATGGCTAAAGATGGTACGCGTAAAATCGTACAGCAGGCAGGTTTTCTGATCAATATGAAGCAAAGCCCGCTGCTTGGTAGCATCACCCGCGATATATCAAAATCAATAGAGTATCAAAAAAAGATCAGCGAGCAAAAAGAAGATCTTGAAAAGATGAACGCTGCTAAAGATAAATTTTTCTCTATTATCGCCCATGACCTCCGTTCCCCATTTAACGGATTGCTCAGTCTGACAGATCTGATCCTCAATAAGCAGGAGGAGCTGTCA
>CAYQTZ010000383.1:0-3196 GCA_964420565.1 uncultured Hyphomicrobiales bacterium | reverse complement strand
TACGTCTTCTTCTGGTATTGGAGGAATCTCATATTCGCAGAATTGAGCGTCAAGAATTCCTAATTCGTTATTATCTGTACCGTCGCCGGTTGTTGGTAATGAAAGCTGAGGAGCAGTACCAAATTCAAGTATCTGCCATGAGCTCATACCATCACCAGGGAGATTTCCTGGATATGTATTTTCTACTAATACATCGCATGCCCAATATGTTGCTTCAGATATTTTTATCTTCAATTCATAAGGTATAGACTGTAAGCCTTCGGCATCTTCAATAATTATTGTAATAGTAGTTCTGTTATCGTTAGGATCTTCGTTTAGCTGGAAGTCATCTGTTTTGATAACGAATTTAAGGTTTTTAAGTTCTTCTTCTGTCATTGGTCCTGTAATTGTATTAGGTTCAATTGTCCACTGTGGCGGAAGAAGTTCATTACCTTCGTTATCATAAGCTCTGATTGTTAAAGTTTCCGGCTCGCTATCTCTAAGTAAATCAATATCGCCGTAAGAAAGTGTATCAGAGTACTCGCTACCCTTTTCAATACAGGTTACGGTTGGTATATTGTCGAGATATGGTCTGTGATTTGTATAATCGACAGTTAGATTGAGAGTTACCAAATGAGGTAATTGTCTTTCGCCGTCTATAATATCCCAGACTACTACTGTTACCGTATCTGATTTTGGAGCATCTTTTACGCCAGGTTTACCATATAAGAGACCTGAAATAGGATTGATCTTCAGCCAGTCAGGAGTAGTTTTAAGACCAGTAAGATCATAAGTTCCTGCTTCTTCGTAGCAAGGATCAATAGGAATTTCATCTTCTGGATAATCTGAATAAATCAATTCAAATTCATGGGTCTGTTCGAAGTTAGGATCATATACCTTGATCATCTTAGATGAATCTGTCATCGAGCCACCTGGGATTGGGAATTTGTTATATTCTTCGCCTTCGGTTGCTGCAGGAAGCGATGTTGTAACTATCTGTGGCTGAACATTAATAAATACAGGAACGTCAAGGAAGTTGATTCCACCATGACCGTCGTTAGCAACAACTGTAAACACAGTATCTGTATTCAAGGCTCTATTGTATTGATCAGCTGGTTCAAGCATATCAATTGCTTCCTGGCGATCTACTCTGATGTTCAACTTACCAAAAGCGGTAAAGTCTGCACCAAGTGGATCTAATTCATCATCTTCACCATAAACATAAAGATAATCATTTGCCATCCAGTCAGGTCTGGTCTGCGTAATTACTACGTCATCGTTTAAGCCATCGCCGTCGGCATCATAGAATGTAGTATCAATTACTACATCATCATTTTCGCCTTCGAGTATTCTGCGGGCTACATTCATAAAGCCATAAGCAGTTTTACCATAGCGGAAGTCCCAATCGTCCCAAGCGTTGGCATCTTCAATTTCGTCATCTGTATTAAAGTCAACCTGCATTCTAAGTTTATCTGTTAGATTGGCTTTTACTTTACCATCTAATGTTCTGTCGCATGTAAAGATACTCGGATCGTAGTCAACTTCTTCGATAGATCCATCTGCATTCAATTTCTTGAATTCGCCGAGTATAGTATTCGGGAAGAGGAATTCAGGAAGTGTTTCGACTACAAATAAGGTAAATTCATATTTTGAAATATAATTTCTACCGAAATCAATAGTATCTTGCTGCAAATAGCGTGCTCTTAAGTTATTTTCGCCTGTATCATAAGTATTAGCATGCAGATAAGGGCTGAAGAGATAAATAAACTTTTGGATCTCTTCTTCAGTGAAGCCTTGCTCTCTTAGCCATTCAACAGTTCTAAAGTGAGGAGGCCAGTTTTGTGCAAATACCTCTATCTGCTCTCCGCCTGGTACTACGTAAGGATTAATTGGCTGTCCGCGGAATATCATATAACCTAATGCACCATCTTTAGGATTATTCAAATTACTTCCTGCTGGAATGAGGTCTGAATACATCCATCTTCTTGCACCGGCATCGTTGCGGGTCCACCAATGATAAGTCAATCTTGAATATTCATCAGGATCGTCGAACGATGCTGGATCATAATATCCATTAATGTCAATAGCTGTAACGGCTAAGATAGAATCTCTGCCTGCATTTTCGCTTAAATTAGAATATGTTCCATCGGGCTGTGGGTAATCTCTGTCTTCTGTAACAAATATTTTATTAAGAAGTTCTGGAATAGCTTTATCCTCATAGCCATCTTCCCATGGATATTCTGAATTGCGTCTAATGATCAGAGTATCATTCTGTAATGAATGTATATCGCCTGTAAATATTGGCGGTTCTGTAGATTCTTCAATTTTGAAGGAAATACCACCTTCGTAAGCTTCGTCAACGCCATCTGTCCAGAGGACAGTTCTTGAGATTACTCTTACGACATCACCGACTTTAACTGGCAATGCACGATATTTTTCACCAGCGAAGTAAGTTGCTTTACCATCATTTGATGGTGGCATTTCTGGTTCGTTGCTGAAAATATTATTGATTCCACCAAGACCGTTTACTTCATTGCCATAATATTTTCTACCACGCATTACTGATAAATCTTCATTATAAGGATTATTCGCTAATTGCTGTAGTAAATAGCTGCCTGTTCCAAGGTTATAAAGGCCTTCTGCGGAACGGCGTAATATTGTGTTCGGATTTCTGTGTGTAAGATCTGGCACTAATTCTACTCTGCCAGAGAAGTATTCTCTATCGGGAGCATCTTCACCATTTTGCTTTAAGCTTACTCTGATGTAATCTCCTGTTGTTTCATTGATAACAAAGAATACTGTTTCGTTTATTAATCTCTCGTCATGATTACTTCTCTCAGCGAGACCTTCATAATTAACTTGTGTTTCTAAGAAGAGTGGGTAGCCAACTGGATGTGAGAATTCACCTTCTTCGTTTGCTTGCCATTCCATCTGTAATCCTGCTATAATACCCTCTGTGGCTTCTAACGGATTTCTAACCCAGCGTTTTACATATTTGCCATAAGAAGGCTGAGTTTCATCTTCGAATCTTCTGATTACCGGAGGAATACCTACGGCAAAGTCTTCAATCGGGCTTAAGCGGCGTTTTGCGAAATCTGCTGTTTTAATATCTGTGTGCTTATCATAAATATCATAGCACATACCGGACATCATAACTTTATCAGGGATACTGCCATCGCCGACTGTATTTTGATCACTTCCGTTTATCAGCGGAATT
>CAYQTZ010000382.1:0-3201 GCA_964420565.1 uncultured Hyphomicrobiales bacterium | reverse complement strand
GAAAAATGATATTAATGCACTAATGACGAAGTTTTCTTTAAATACTGAATATGAATTCCTATTAGATTCAAGATATGGCTATCAGAATAAAGTAAATATACTTGTCTCACCAGACTTTGTTTTAAATAAGGTTTATGAAGCTAAAGCATACGAATATTTAATTCATAATAAGTATAATTTGGGCTTAAAGTCTTTTGACAAGACCCTTGTATGGTGCGTCGGAAATAATAATTTCCTTTATGAAAACGATATTGGTATTAATGCTCATACATTGTTTTAAGTGAAATTAGAGCAAATAGAATTAGATGAACTTGAGAGAAATAAAGATAATAATTAATATATCCCTAAACCATGTGAAGGATAATTATTTATATCATTTAATTATACTTTCAACGATAAAACGTTCATAACAAATTCTTATGCTTTCGTAACTACTAATACTATAGAACTATTTGAAGTTAATGGTCGTAATACCGACATTAAATTTGACTACTTCTGACAATAGTATTGAAAAACTTGAAAAAGTAATATTTATTATTAACAATAAGAAAGAAGATTATGTGTTTATATTATGAATTTGAATTTGAATCACCTATATCTAAGGTTATGATAATTGATGTGTTTAAAGATGATCTATTTTATACTTTACACTGCCATCATGAGGAAGACAAAGTATGTAAATTTATTTTTGGTTATCATAAAAATTTTGAAATTTTAGCAATACCTGATAGAACTGCAAGTATTAAAAGACCAATGAAAATTTTGGAAGGTGAAACCAAACAAATATTTACAGGAAATGATTCTGAAGATTATGTTTTTATCAAGAGTATAGGTGTGGTTAGCACAATATTGTTAGGGAATGAATTCGAAATACTTATTTATTATGTCTGGAGAATCTGTAATCAATTAAACTTAAACGTATATGGCATTGATATTGATGGCTCAAAAAAGCTATTAACAGCAAAAGATTTGAAAAAGCATTTTGAAGACACTATGGATGTACCAATTGAACATTATTTTGAGTAAAATATTCAATAAGGTATTATAAGTAAGCTACGACAAAAAATGAATACCAAATAAACATTATCTAATAATTGTCCCGACTGGAATTGGATTTACATTCTTTTCAGTTATGCTGGGTGTCCATAGATATAAAAATTCATTTTCTGGTGTGTCGAAAATAACAATTTCCTTTATGAAAACGATATTGGTATTAATGCTCATACATTGTTTTAAGTGGCGAGAAATAGGGGACACCTTGTCGAGGTGTCCCTTTATTATTCATATCCTTGAATCTTCGAGAATACAGACTTTAGTAAATAATTATAAAGAGAATACCAACATTTCTCCTTAACTCTTCTCTGTTTTGAAAAACAAATAATATCCTTGTTAAATATCTAAAGGATAATTAAAGGGTTGACGTTTTCTGTTTATATTTCTATAATGTTCGTTCTGTATTATTTTACCAGTTTAATTTTTGAGTTTTAGGTAATTTAGCCCTTTTTGAGAATCCACTTTTTTGATTCATATAGATACATTAGATTTCGTTCTTTAATTGTAAAATTCATTTAAAAAAGAAAGGACACCATGATGAAGAAGCCAAGAAACGAGCATTACTTTTTTTCTCATTTATTCTTGAAGGCATTCTACTACAGCTATTATGATAAGTTTAATTCTGAATTATTACAGGAAAAACACGATGATATGAATTCATTTATTAGATTTCTATGGCAAGAATTTCAAAGAATATCAAACTTCGTGGTAAGTGAAGTGAATGGATATGATGAACTTTCTCTGGAAGTAAATTATGATAATGATGATATGGAGCTATGGGTTGTAACCATGCCAGAACCAGAAATCAAGACAGAAGCATATTATGTCGGTTTCTTTTTCAACAGGAATTTATATTATACGAATCTGATTCCGTTGTTCTTCACTCTTGAGTACTCCGATCAGAATAATTGCTTTTTCTGCTATTGGGATGAGCAAGACAAACATCACAATCTGGGTTTGCTTGAGCCGACAAAAAACTCATTTATACAGAACATCAGGAATTGCTATCAGAACATAATCACCGAGAATTGAAGAATTGAAAAAAAAGGGTATTCTTTGTTTTGAAATGATCTTAAAACGAATTTGTTGGCAATTTTTAATTCAATTCAATAAAAAGAAAATTCAATGTCTGAATACCCCAATTTTTTTGAGAATAGATTTATACTACTCCATTCTTTTAAGCCAATTATAAAGCCCTTGCTCTGTAATTTCATACCTTTTTGCTACAAACCTCTTCGTAGCACCATTCTTCAATAATGCTACAATTTCTGGTTGGTATTTGTCCAATTTACTTTTTCCTTTTCCCTGCGGTCGTCCGAGTTTCATTCCATTTTCTTTTCTCACTCTGAGTGCTTCTTTTGTTCTCTGTGAAATCAGCTCTCTTTCAATTTCAGCAGCCATTGAAAATGCCATAGCTATTATCTTTGACTGTATCGAATTGTCCAGATGCCAGTTACCCTTTATAGCATATACATTCACTTCTTTCTGCGAAGCAATTGAAAGTATCTCCATGCACTCCAGCATTGAACGTCCAAGTCTGCTCAGCTCTGATACTATGATGTTATCACCTTTTTCAATTTTCTGAAAAACTTCATATATCTTCCTCTTTTTCCAGCTTACCTTACCAGATACTTTCTCCTCAATGAACTCTACATTGCCAAATCGCTTTTCATTGGCAAGCCGTAAAATATCATTTTTGTTCTTCTCAATGTCCTGATCTATTGTGGACACTCTTAAATAAGCAATTGTTTTCATTTTTTCAATTCCTTTCTTTTCTTTTTCGAGAATGTTAGAAAAAACAACGTTCTGGTTTCAACGTGGTTCAACGTTTTCACTTCGTTTGAACGTTTGTATTGACTGTTTATAGTAGTTTATTAGAATTCGTTTACCGTATTTGCGTCTGCTGGGTGTCCTTATTCAGTATCTTCATCTATAAAAGTATTTATAGTGTTGCAGTGCGGACACCTATAAGAATCAAGCTCCCAGAGATTAAATGATCCACAGCGTGCTACGTATTGTCCTTCTGATTCTTCCCATATAACAGTTACGTTGCAAAGGACTTCAAGTGTCATCTCTTCAATCTCAGAACCACAGTTCGGACACTTTGCTATTTTTTCAATATTCATAATGATTTCTCCTGTATTATTA
>CAYQTZ010000381.1:0-3230 GCA_964420565.1 uncultured Hyphomicrobiales bacterium | reverse complement strand
TTCTCACCACGTCGCTGGTAAGCAAGTTTCAGTTCTAATGGATAGCGATTACCCCACCACCACCTAAAAAGCATAGCAGTTTCATCTGAATTTGGCGGCAGGTAACCACCAAAAAGCATTTCGTCATTGGTCATTGCGTTCAATGTATCAAAATGAGAAAAAGTATATGGCTCTACTCTTGAGTACTCTAAACCAAGGTCAAATCCATACGGCAAAGCAAATTCCAACGATGTATTCCATGCCCATTTGTTTGCCCAATAGCCAGTGCCAATCTCCCCGAAGCGAATATCATCAAGCAAGAATGATCCGCGGAATTGAACTCCATCAACAGGGCGGATCGTAGCATCCAGACCCATCATTGCGTTATCCCTGTCGTGCAAAGCATGCTCAAGCGATTTGAAAAAGCTTAGCGGATTGAGATATGCAAGGTCCATACTCCTTTTTGAATAAATTACGCTTTCCCAGAATGAAAATTCACCCCAATCCGGGCGTACAGAAAAGCGGTGCTGTGCCACATATTTAGATGGGATCCCTGCAGACCACCCAAATGCGATAGTATCTGGAAATATGGCAATCAAACTTCCATGTGTGAATCTATACTCAAAGTGATCGAAGCGGGCACCGATATCGAAAGCATCCATAGGTGGAGC
This sequence comes from uncultured Hyphomicrobiales bacterium, assembly GCA_964420565.1. Taxonomy (GTDB): domain Bacteria; phylum Bacteroidota; class Ignavibacteria; order Kapaibacteriales; family UBA2268; genus CAYQTZ01. The sequence continues at coordinate 2,580 of CAYQTZ010000381.1, read as the reverse complement.
ATTATCAGAAAAGAAAACTCTCTGGAAAAGCCCTGCTCCCAGCAATCTGGTCTGCCTGCCTATTGAAGCATGAAACCAATCCAATTGTAGATTAACATGGGATTCAGTATAATCGAAGTCGGAATCCAGATCAACAAATTTTACATTCTGGCGTATTTTATTATCAATTAGAGCGATTTCGCGGTTCCCACTAAGTGCTGCTCCGTTAGTAACCTGAAGATAGAAACCGACCATATCATTAAGCGAGCCAAAGAGCCGAAAGCCAAGATTGCCCATCAGCACATGGTCTGTAGAGTTTTCCTTGCTTTCAATTATTGCATCTATTGAGCCGAGTGGAGAAAGAGATGCCGTTTTGGTAGAATCTCTGTAATAATAGATGAATTTTTCATCGTCGCTAAAGAATCTTTCTGATAGCACCTGTTCAGTATTATCATTTGTGAAAATTGCTGAATAGCTTCCTGGTAAAATATTAAATTCTGTTAAGTAGTTGTCGAGTGTTGATTTTTCATTAGTTGATAGCTCATCCCTCTTTTCATTAATCATTTCCAATGCTTCTGCTATCTGCTTTCTTTGCAGTGGCAGACTTGCAGTAGAAAATGCAGGCAGCCAGCCCTTTGCTTCATATCGCATAAGCAATTTATAAACAGGATGGCTTACTGAGACGTTCTCCACCTGAGAAAAAACCATAGTAGATAGCATTAAAAAAACAAATAATATGGTAGCTGATGTCTTCATCAAAATATACTGACCAGAACATTGATCAATATCGCCAGTGATGAAATAGCACCTGTTAGCAAAGCATAAGTCTGAAGCTCAATTCCAGGAGGAATATCCGGTGGATTCGGCACAAAGATCTTGTCTCCTGCCTCTACGAATATATCGTCATCGCCTTCTATCCAGACATTATTTTTCCCTTTGATAATAGATGATCTTCCTTCATCGGCAGTTTCAGCAAATCCACCTGCCTGCTCTATGTACCACTCCATAGTTTTGTTTTCAACGAAAGTAATGTAGCCAGGATTCTTTACCTGGCCAAACACATAAATGCTTCCTGGCTTTTTAGGAACAAATATCAGATCTCCGCTGTAAAGTTTAATATTATCTTTTTCTGAGTTATTTTCAAAGCAAGCAGAAAAATCTGTGGAAACAATCGGCAGGGAATACTGGATCATGGATTGATACCTGACAGTATCCTCTAAAGTTAAATTCGAGTGCATGAAGTATCGGTTGAAATCGCTTCTTGGATCATATTGAGATGATTTGAATTCCTCGTCGTTTCTAAGTATATTAGCTAATGGCAGATAAGCTCTCTCTGTAAATCCTCCTGCCATATCAATCACTTCTTTCAGCCGTGTTTCTCCGTCTTTGATAACGTAAGTACCCGGATACTTGACTTCACCAGAAACAGCCACGATACCGTTTTCAATATTTCTTTCAAATTCTTTTGTGGCTATGTTGATTATCGTGCCTGGTATAATATCTCTGTCGTTACTTTTTAGATTTCCCTTATTATCAATTTCTAACTTTTCTTTACTTTCCCCTGGGATAAAAACAAAAATATTTTCATTGTCAGCATTTTCGCTTAATCCATATCCCATCTTTAGTAGAGTAGATATTTTATCCCCTTTTTTAAATAAAGTTCTGCAAGGCCTGTTCACTGCTCCGTTAATGCTAATAAAAGGAAAAGATTCTGGCGTTGATGGTACTTTTATGCGGTCTCCCTCTCGTATATATGGATCGAAAGAGGGATCGTTATAAGCCTTCGCCTTCTCAAAATCAGCAACAACTGAACTCCCGTCATTTCTAAGCACATATACATTTCTTTGGTAGTAAGAAATCTCAGGGGCAATGCCTGTTTCGGAAAAATACTCATTGTATAAGCTCTCTTTATATTGTTGCTTTTGATCTGCATGCAATTTTGATTGGGATACAGATCGCTGTTCATTATGTTGGTTAGCCACTTTAATAGCAGTAGAAGTCTGGTAAGATGCCGGTAGATAGTGATTGCCAGGATTTTTCACATTCCCACTTATTGTAATGAGTACAGTTCTTGGTTTAGCCAGTACTACATATCCTGTGGTGCTGGGGTTGCGCTTTTCGATGGCTTCCCTGATAATCTTCTGGGCTTCTGCGAGGGTTTTTCCGTTCAGGTCAACAGTACCTATACGCGGCAGCAGAACTGTATTATCAGGAGAAACCATCATTAATTCATTATCAAGTGAAAAGACAATACTTTGCACAGAGAGCACATCGCCGGGACCAATAAAGTAATGCTCAGGATCAATTACATTCCCAGTCGGCATTGCATCGCATCAGCTCGTCCTGACCTGCTTTATTCAGCATATCCTGCCCAAAGATACTTTGTGCGTCGAATTGGCTAAGCCCTTTCATCTGAGCTATCAGCGATATAGGGAATAAAAGAAATACTATCAATATTTTTTTCATGATCATAATAAACATTTTTCCATAATTATTTTCACTATTCTTTCAGCAGCTCTGCCGTCCCAATATGGAGGCACCTTGCCCTGCTTTCTATTGCCATGGAGCATATTTTCGATAGCTTTCAGAATTTCAGCTTTC
>CAYQTZ010000380.1:0-3230 GCA_964420565.1 uncultured Hyphomicrobiales bacterium | reverse complement strand
AGAGATTTAGCCCACACAACTCAAGAATCTCACTTCACTAACACCACTTCCTCAACAAGTATGTTATTCTGGATTTGAACGGATAGCAGATAAATACCACTGTGAATATCCGTCAAATTAATAGTAGTTGTTCCAAAGTATGAATTATTCTGTTTGTTCGAGGCTATGATACCTGTGCGAATTTCAACACCTTCGACTGACTAAATTTTATATATCGGAAAATTTTCTAACGTATATTTGATTGTTATAACTGCTTTGTCATATAAAGGATTAGGAGTTATTGTCAGATTATATTCTTCCATCGGTTCTACTGATCTAACATTCTGAATACAAGCACCAATTAATTCCAATTGTCCGTTCTCTATTATTACCGGTATATCACTGCTCCATGTAAATGATTTTATCTCAAGAGGAATCTCCCTGTGTTCCGATAGTAATATCGTTCCTCTTAGCTCTGCTATTGTTGTTTCCCTATTGATAATAAGATTCTCACCCCTGAGCTTTATTTTTCGTTTGCTGTCCTGTATTTCATTATCAATAAATATGGCATTTGCAATGCCCTCTGGATTGTAAGCACCAACAAAATATTCTATCTCAGCTTCATAACTCTCTACTTCAAGCGTTACATCATCCCTGCTTAATTTTGCCGTTAGGGGAATACGATAATCTTTTGTGCCAATTACGGCTGTTGTGTCAGGCAATGATATTGTTGCAAGGTATCGAACCAAGCCTGTTAAACTGACTTCGTATTCGTATTCGCAGTTGTAGCTTTCAACCGTTAGTATCATCTTATCCGTATAATCTCCGTATTCGGTTTCAGTGAAATTGATAGTCAGTTTCCCTTCTTCATTTGGTAAAAGTGGATTACCAACAATGTTTGTCTGATAATCAAATCTATCTCCATCCTCAAGTTGTATGTCAGTTATTACAAAAGAGTTCTTTCCTGTATTCTTTATTAATATCTCTTCACTATTCAGTTCAATTCCTGAAGATGTTAATGATATTTCATCTGGTATGTTATGTTGGATTGTATATCTTTGTCCCGAAAGCTCCGTTACAAACTCTTTTTCCAGATTATCCATCAGGATTGTCGTAATGCATTGAGCGGTTTTTGTGCCATTTGTCGAGTTTTCTGGCTTGAAAATGATTTCCCTTGTATATAATTCATTTGGCTCAAGCTCTGTGTCGGAAAATGTGTCGGAAAATAAAAACAAGTCCTTGTCCTTGCCACTAATTTCTTGTCCTATAATAGATATATTAAATACTCCTGTGTTTGTTATATCCATTATCATAGCTTTTTCTTGACAATATTCCAGTTCGCCGAAATTTAATTCAGAAGTAATATCGGCTTGTGATTCTATTCCATTTACTATTACCTGACCAGTAAATACTTCCTTGCATGGTTCTGATGTTACTATCTCTATTTCTCCTGAATACTGTATTGGTTCTGGAATATTGATAGATATTAATATGTTTAAATTATCATTAGCGTTAATTGTGCCATGATTTGGAGATATATCCTTAACCCAGCTTTCCTGAGATTTTATCTCTGAAATATTTACTGAAAAACTATTCTGGTTATAAATTGTTGCCTGCAACTGATGATCTCTGTTTATTCCTTTATTGCCATAATTAATATCTGATAATGAAATGTTTAAATCTTCTGATGCTCCATCTAAAGTTGCGTTAAGTTCCTCTTCGTCTGGCATGTTGGTATGAACTTTCAATAGTGCTTGTTTATCTTTGTGTGGTGCTTGTGGGTAAAACTCAATGATATACAATGCCGTATCTTTGTAGTCAAGTTGGTAATTGGGAGTTGGTTCAGATACAATCCTGAAATTATCGGCATCATCACCCAGAAGCTCGGAGTATTTCAATGTGATTGCGTTTTCGTATCGGTTGAGCACGTGAATAGTGTCTGTTTTGGTTTCGCAATAAGCTATTGAACCAAAATTGAGACTGTCTATTTTCAGGTATTTGTCGATCACTTCAGCCGTAAAAGTAGCAGTTATATTTGCAGGACACGTAGAATCACTTTCAATGGAATATATATCTAAGTAACCTGTGAATATTCCAAGCTCTGTGGCTTCCATTCTAACTCTTACTTTAAGCTCTTCACCAATGCCTATATACTCAGGTAAATAAGGTATAGTATATGATATTGAAAATGGTTCTTCCATTGCATCTATATCTTTAATATATGCTCCAGTAGTACCAATGTTCTTTACATACACATCTAATCTTTTATTATCGCCTATTCGCAGATATTCAAAATCCCTATTGCCACGTACTTCAAATTCTGCATAGTCGGCTTTTGCACGCACTAAAATGCTATCCAATGGCGTTTCTCGCTCTTCTTCGCAGTATATGTATAACATGGACTCATAATATTCAGTATCTTTTGGAGTAAAATACACTCGTAACTTGATTGCATCTCCTGGCTCAATGGCTGTACTATCAAGGTATTCAGCATGAAATATCTCATTATTAAATTCACTATCTTCAATAAAATTAATGGTAAAATCTGACTGGCTTTTAACTATTATATCAGCATAATTCATACTGCCTACGCAAGTGTGACCTATGTCTATACTGTCAGGTGATTCTGTTAGTGTTTCGTCCAAAATAATGCCGGATATGCTGTCGATATCAAAGCATGCGAGGAAGGAATTCAATCTATGAGCTTGATAATCTGGACCATAACTACAAGTATCTATTATAAACTCTTTTTGATAAGCATTTCCATAAGCAATACCTGTTTTATTTCTTGTTAAACCATAAATAAACATCTTATTTTGTTGGCTTATTGACATAAATTGTACACATTCTTTAAATAAACCTCTAAACTGATCTGTCCTTAATAATTTACCATTGCTTGAATATTTGTACATCTCAATTTTAAAATTATGCCAAGTTCCAAAATAATTACTACAAAAGCAATATATATTATTGTATTTATCTAATACATATTCCCAACGAAAAAACGAATCCATATTACTATTTAAAGGAACACTCCAACTATTATTTCCATCAGTATCACATTTTAATAGAATATGAACAGTTTTGGAATACTTTGTAAAAATTTCTACATGCATTACAAGATCATTATTATAATCCCTTCTTAATGTCCTTACTTGTGCAGAATCTATATTTAAACCCCTAATTGTATTTACATAGGCAGGTATTGTACTGCCCCAGCGTGAAACTAACAAAAGGTAATTATTTTTTTA
>CAYQTZ010000379.1:0-3234 GCA_964420565.1 uncultured Hyphomicrobiales bacterium | reverse complement strand
TGATCTTCAGTTTATTTCTGATTATTCCTTTATTCTTTATCAGAGAATCAATTTTTTTCTGATTATAATCAGCTATTATTTCAGGATCAAAACCATCAAAAGCTTTCCTGAAATTTTCCCGTTTGTTCAGGATAATTTGCCAGCTAAGCCCCGCCTGAAATGCATCTAATATTATAAACTCAAATAACTTTTGATCATCATGTAAGGGCACTCCCCATTCCTCGTCATGATACTTTTTCATACTATCAGATATGATTGACCAATCGCATCTGCGGCACATTACTCTGCCTCTTTCAATAGCTTGATCCTATCTTTAATTTGCTGCATATAGCTTTCTTCGTTATCGTAACCCGCTATTCTGAATTGCAATTTGCCCTGCTTGCCAAATATTAAAGTAGTGGGAAGCCCGCTTATACTCATCCTTTTCGGTAAAGAATCCTTATAATCAATATATGCCGGCAATTCTAAATCGTTGTTTGTCAGTATGTTGCTTATTTCCTCCATTGCCTTGGAACTTTTTTCCCAGACATTGATTGCGCCTATTGAGACTTCCTCATCATCCATATAATCATTATTGAGTATATCTAATGCTACAAGTGGCTGGAAGCATGGCTCACACCAGGAAGACCAAACAACCATTACTATTACTTTACCTCTGATGATGCCAAAATCTATAGTCATATTTCCCATAGTCTTAAGGTATCCGAGATATTGGTCTTGATCAAGTTTCTGCTTTTTCAGCAAATCTAATCTTCCCTGCTCTGCGAGATAATAAAGAGAATCCAGGGTCTTCATCATATCTGCTTCCTTGGGTTTCACTTCCTTAAATAATTTGGAGAATAATTTATCGATTTGTTCAGTATTCTTTGAGTCGAGAATAGCTCTGACAGCGTATTCATAAGCTTTTTCGTAATACTTTGAATGAAAATTGACCATAACTAAGGCATCATATAAAGATTTCGTAGCTTTATCGCCCATCAAGTCCATAGCCTCTGAATAGTACATTTCTGCTTTATCGTAATCCTCATAGAATAAATGAATATTCCCATACTCTTCGAGCATAATTGCGAGATTACTTTTACGGTTGTTCTTCCATTCAATATCAGAGATAAATTTTGGTTTCAGCAAGTATTTCTCCTTTTTTGCCTCGTCCAGAGCTTTATTCATTAAGCCGATTACTACATTCTTTCTGGCTTCATCACTTGAATCGGGAAGAAGGCTCTGATTTTCAGCAACTAACCTGGCAATATCGCTGTAAATAGAGGCAGGAACATTTTCGATGGAACTTAGTTTGTTCATTAGCTCGTAATACATACCCAGCTGTAGATATGAGTCAGCAAGCACAGATATCATCATATCTCTTTTTATAGAATTTGGATGATCTCTAAGGAATGTCATTATTAAATCAATAAAACTATCAAATGATTTGGCTTCTCCGAGTCTTTCAGTGAATTTTTCCTGAGCTAACATACTCTTCGGGTTGCGATTAATAAACTCTTTTTCTATTTCATCAGCTTTTGATTTTCTGTTTAAAGTGCGTAATGCACGGCTAACCGCCGTAAGAGCGCCCTCGTCGTAATTAAAATTACTCTCAGAGATCATATCTTTCAACTGATTCTCGAACTCACCCTTTGATATAGTTTTTAGATCATATTTTAGAGTTACTAATCCAATTCTCGCTTCAATATTTTTGGGATAGATCTTTACTTCGCTTTCTAACAATTCCATAGCTTTAACGAAATTAGGCTGTCTTTTGAAATTATCAGGCATCGTTCCGAGAAAAGATACTGCTTTGCGAAGCTTGGCGCCTTCTACCGGGGTATTATTATCATATATCATAATATCCCAGAATGCACCATTGTTATTATCAGTAAATTTTTCGTTGCCGATTTTGATCAGTCCAAAGATCATACCTTTGGGGATAGTCAAATTGCCTGTAAATGCTTTGAGTGAATCATCAAAACTCATCCAAACTTCATAAGCAAGCGGCAAAGCATCATTATCGGAAAAGATGTAAAATAAGCCATTCAGCTCCTGAATATTTTGAATATCGTTAGTATATATGAGCTTCAGTTCATCTCCGACGGCAGGTTTTTCGGGTGTGAAAGTAAGATTGCCGGCTATAGCTACATTGAAGATAGCTATTGTGATAACTATTATTGAAAAGAACATCTTTTTCATAATAAACTCCAGTGTATAATTCTAAATATCTATTTCAATTTATATATCTTCTTCAGTTCTTGTGTAACAATATTAAAAGCTTCGTCGGTGGTTTCGGCAAATTTAAAAAGATTCAGGTCTTCTCTTTTTATAGTGCCAAGCTGCACCATAAGTTCAAAATTAATAAGGCTTGTCCAGAATTTCTCAGAATAGAGAATGATCGGTATCGGTCTGTGAATTTTTAATGTCTGTTGTAATGTAAGTATCTCGAACAGCTCATCCATAGTGCCAAAACCACCGGGAAAGACAATAAAAGCAGCAGCTATTTCTACAAACCAAAGCTTCCTCATAAAGAAATAATGGAACTCGAAATTCAAGTCAGGAGATATGAATTGATTGGGCTTCTGTTCGAAGGGCAGAGAAATATTCAACCCGATATTCGGCTCGCCACACTCATAAGCACCGCGATTTGCGGCTTCCATGATGCCTGGTCCACCACCTGAACATATATAGAATTTATTGCTTTCTTTAAAGGTTTTCGACCATTTGCATAGCATTTGTGAGAGTTTTCTGGCATCTTCATAATATCCGGTAACCTCATGCTTTAATTTTAATGCCTGAATTTTTGCCTCAATAACTTCTTTATCTGAACCAATTGCTTCTTTCAAAGATCTTTTTAAAGATTCTTCTTTTGCTTTATGCTGCACTCTGGAGTAAGATCTGGCAGAGCCGAAAAAAACTATTGCCTTTTCGATATTTCTCTTTCTGAAATGCTGATCAGGATAAAGATATTCAGAAAGAATTCTTACTGTTCTTCCGTCACGGCTGTGGATAAACTCTCTGTTATCATAAGCTTTCGGTGCTTTTTCGATATTTTGCATTTTTTTCTCATTATCTTTCATATTTAAAATCTCTTTTATTATTGTACGAAAAAAAATATTATTCTGTCTATTCAGTTATTTACTAATGTGTTCTCTTATATATGATTATTCTTCTTAATTTTGTATAATTGTATAACTGTAAAATTATAAATTTAGTAAAATTAGAGCTATATTTTAATTTCTTTGTTTTTTT
>CAYQTZ010000378.1:1552-3248 GCA_964420565.1 uncultured Hyphomicrobiales bacterium | reverse complement strand
GCATACATCCTGCTTGTGTGGATAGGCACAGAGTGAATCTTCCTTCTCTCTCCGGAATGACGACGGATTCAATTAGGGCATCATCTTTTAATTGGAATAATATTTTTTGAGTTCCATCCAAAGATCGGCTAACATCTTTTACGGTCAATGGGTCTATTTGATAATGCTCACTTAGATACTGTCTTAATTCTTTGGGGATATTGTGTATTGCATCAAAATCCTGAATGCGTTTGCCATATAAGGATACTACGATCTGGTCTGCACGGAATTGTTTGCTTTTGAAAGATATTACAATATCCTTCAGTTCCTCGTGAGTGTGATTATAGATCAGTTGTTTATTCATTTTTGGATTCATCGATATTATTGGCAACCGAATTATTTTTTTTCATTAAAACTGATAGCTCGGGTATATGCTTGTGGAATATTAACAGGATGAAAACGCCAACTGTTACATAAGCATCGGCAAAGTTGAATACAGGCCAGTGGGTGTAATATATTGTTCCTAAGTCAATATCGGGAATGTCCACACGGATAAAATCAACGACATTACCATAAAACAAGGCGCTCTCGCCAAAAAAAACTCCATAAAACATACGATCTATAAAATTCCCCAATGCTCCAGCCAGTATAAGCATAAATCCTATACTAACTATGCGGGAGAAGCCTTCGAGCTTGTAAAGTAACCATATTATTGCAATCGATGCCAGTAATGAAAATAAGCTGAGCAATATCTTACCCGCTCCAAATTCAATACCGAAAGCCATACCTGGATTCTCTACGAAAGTGATGGTCAGAAAATCTCCGATCACTGAAATGCTTTCTCCGAGTGACATTCCTTCATGCTCAATACCAAATAGTGAAAATCCTTTGACTAATATCTTTGTGATCTGATCCATCAGAACTAAAAGTAAAGCAATAAGGATATAGTAAAAACTCTTATTTTTCTTTGTTTCTTCCATTGTTTCTTCCATAAAAAAAAGGTTTCTCCAAAGCATATTACGATAACTTTCGAAAAACCCTTTTTGAAAAAATGATGTTCATTATCTTTTTAGTGGTTCGATTCTATCTACACCATCTTCGGGGCATTTTTTCTGAATTTTGTATGATGCCGAAAGTGTAGTTATAGGTACAGCCATCAATCTTTCTTTGGCTATCAAGCAACCGCAAACTCTGCAGACACCATAAGTCTTTTCTTTGATTCTTTCCAACGAATCGTCTAATTTTTTAATATATTCATTTATGCGTTGTATCTGGGCATAAGTCTTTTCTTTTTCCATTGCTTCTGAGCCTTGCTCAGCCATGTGCATAGAATAAATCATGCTTTCTTCGGCATAATCATAATTTGTGAGGTCATCTAATCGCTCGCGAAGCATTATCAACTCTTCGAGTGCTTCTTTCCTTACTACAAGAATTCTTTCTTTGAACATAGCCAGATCGGCATCTGAATATTTGGGTAAATTCCTCGCTGGTTGTTCTTTTTTGGTAGTTTTTTTCTTTGGCGGAGGAGGATATACCTTTTTGTTTTCTTCAGTAGCTTTTATATCCGCAGTTTTGGATGTAGCAGCTTCTTTAGAGTCATCTTTTACAGCTGTTTCTGCTTTTTTAGCTGATGGTTTTTTCTTAGTCGCAGCTTTTTTATTAGCAGTTTTGGATGTAGCAGCTTCTTTAGAGTCATCTTTTACAGCTGTTTCTGCTT
>CAYQTZ010000378.1:0-1452 GCA_964420565.1 uncultured Hyphomicrobiales bacterium | reverse complement strand
TTTTAGCTGATGGTTTTTTCTTAGTCGCAGCTTTTTTAGCAGTAGCAGCTTTAGTGGAAGAAGCAGTCTTCTTTGCCGGTTTTTTAATAGTGGCAGTTGCTTTTTCTTCGGTAGCAGCATTTGTTTTCGCTGTATCTTTTGATTCTGTTTCTTTCTTTTTTACTGGCATAACTGAATCTCCCAATTACTTAGTAACTATTCAGAAATTAATAGTTAAATTACTTAATTCAAAATATCTTTGCATTACATTTTATACAAAAGCAAAGATAACCACTTTGTCAAATTTATTTAGCATATTCCAAAAAAATGTGATATGCACACATATTAGTTTCTAAATCAATATAAATTATAATTATGAAAAAGCAAAATAAAAAATGAAATATCTTTAAGATTTATTCAGCTTTTTCAATAAATAACGTTAAAATAATATCATCTATCTCAAAATCTTTGCCTTTAACATCCTTTTGATGAACAATTTTTTCTGCTAAAGTCTCATTTTTAATATAATCCTGCATGATGCTAACTGCGTTCACCATTTGTTCAGGAGCATCATAAATTATATTAATTCTGTCTATTACTTCATAGCCGGAATCTTTTCTATGGTTCTGCACCCTGTTCACAAATTCCCGGGCAAGCCCTTCGTTTATCAAATCCTGATCAAGCTGGGTGTCAATAGCAACTGTTATTTGATTATCAGATGCAACGAGCCATCCTTCGATATCTTCGTTTACGAGTTCTATGTCTTCCATAGTTATTTCAATCTTTTCGCCTTTGACTTCTAATCGTAACGAACCATCTTTCTCAATATTTTTAATATCTTTTTCTTTCAACTCTTTGATCAAAGGAGCAACGACTTTAGTGAGCTTACCAAATTTTTTGCCAATTACTTTGAAGTTAGGTTTTGCCGAGCGTTTTACTATGTCTGAGTCATCTGTTACAAATTCGATGTTCTTTATATTCAATTCTTCTTTTATAATATCTTCGAAATATTGAATATAGCGTCTTTGCTTTGGCGATGAAACTGGTATAAGAATTCTTCTCAGCGGCTGGCGCACTCTCAGTTTTGATTTTTCTCTGAGCGATCTGGCAAGAAATACTATAGTCTGGGCAATCGCCATTCTTTCTTCGAGTTCCGGGTTTATCAGAGATTCATCTGGCTTGGAAAACTCAATCAGATGGATGGATTGCGGCTGATCTTTAAATTTTAATCTTTGGTATAAATTCTCAGCTAAGAAGGGAGCAGCCGGTGCCATTGTTTCAAATACTATCATCTATACTTCTCGCAATGTCTGGTATTCAGATATTTTATCTGAATCTTTTTCTCCTTTCCAGAAGCGCCGTCTGTTTCTGCGTATATACCAGTTAGATAATTCATAGATCACGAAATGCTGAATTAATCGGTGTGCTTTTGTTAGTTCATAATCATCCATCAGGTTTAGATAATCTTTCAAT
>CAYQTZ010000377.1:0-3266 GCA_964420565.1 uncultured Hyphomicrobiales bacterium | reverse complement strand
GGATCGAGGGGTGTTTGTGAAAAAATATATCCGATATAATCATTAAACACCCCCTAACTCCATCTTAAAAAAGGTGGATTTTATCTTACTTCCCCGCTTGGTAAGAGGGGATCGAGGGGTGTTTGTGAAAAAATATATCCGATATAATCAGTAAACACACCCTCAATCCCCTTCTTAAAAGAGGGGGAGGTTAAAATATTATATTTCAACAGCTTACTCCCTCCCTTATTCATAAGGGACTGTGTGATAGCCCCTGAAAACTCAAGAATTGATCCCCCTTGTGTTCCCCCTTAAAATTAAGGGGGAAAGCCCCAAGTATATCTATGGCATAGGTTTACTCCCTCCCATACTCGTAAGAGAGGGTCGGGGTGGGATCATTTTTATTGCAATTTTTCATAATATTTATACCCCATCACACAGTCTCATAAGAGAGAGTCGGGTAGGGATCGGTTTGATAAATTATTTTCACAAACACCCCCTCAATCCCCCTTTTAAAAGAGGGGGGAGGTTAAAACATTATATATCAATGGCTTACTCCGTCCCTTATTTATAAGGGAGAGTTGGGGAGGGATCAATTATGGGAGTTTGCAATGGTCTCAGAAATTTCTATAAATTTATATCAATAGATTACTTACTTCCTTAGTAAGGATGAGCCGAGAAGTGATATTTTGATGATTTTGCAAAAGTCTTGATATGCTTATTGTCATTTTTACTTTCCTGACAAAATTTCAGAGCATATTCTCGTACAATGTGTTGATTATTTGTGAGATTAATGTTATTTTAATTATTAAAAGGAATATGCCATTGTTTTCAAAGTATTTTCTTTATGTATTTTTGTCTTTAGTTTTATTTTATTATTTTGGGTAAAGATGATTTGAAATATAATCAACGGAGGAAAAATTGAGAGATAAGTCAAGATTGGATGCAGAACAGATAAATTCGAAGGATATAATTGACAGCGAGAAACACCACAAAGCAATAGTCAGAGCATTACCTGACATTATTTTTATGTTTAATGCTAACCACATATTCGTTGATGTTAAAGCTAATAATGAAGATATACTTTACAAAGAGCCACAGAATTTCATAGGCAAGCATATTAAAGACGTTATGCCTGCCGAGTTAGCCGAGATGACTATCTCTAATATTGACAAAGCTCTGCAAACTGGTAAGCTTCAGGTTTATCAATATATGTTAGAAATTGGCGGTAGAGAGAATTACTTCGAAGCAAGAATGACGGTCTCAGGAGAGAATGAAACCCTTGCTATTGTTCGCGATATTACTAATGATAAGCTAAGACAAAAAGCACTTCAGGAAAGCGAGCAGCTCTTTAATTCTTTATTTGCTACTATCCCTGATATAGTATTAAGGTCAGATCTGCAGGGAAATCTTGTTTTTGTAAACAAAAATGCACTTGAAATGGGTGGTTATGAAAAAGAAGATCTTGATAATTCTAACATGTTTTCATTTATAGCTCCCGAAGACAGAGACAGAGCATTGAAAAATACTATATTGATGATGGAAAAGTCTCTTGGACCAGAAGAGTATCAACTATTGACAAAAAGCGGAGATAGACTTCCCATTGAAGTAAATGGAGACGTACTTCGAGATGAAAATGGAACTCCTTACGGAATGGTATATGTAGTCAGGGATCTCAGAGAGCGAAAAAAAGCCGAAGAAGAATCTAAAAAGCAAAAGAAACTTTTTGAACAAGTGCTGACAGCATCTTCGGTTAGCATGGCTCTCACTAAAGATAGAAAGATAGTCTGGGCTAACAATCCAATGGAAGAGCTTTTTGGGTATAGCAGGGAAGAATACAAAGGGAAAGATATTTCCTTAGTTTACAAAAACAAAGAGGATTACGATAAAATTGAGGAATTGTTATATCAGAATATTAATACTCAGAAATCAATAAAAAATGATATGCAATTCAGGAAAAAAGATGGAACTGTTTTCTGGGGGCATTATAAAATAAATGTTCTTGATGCTAATAATCCGCTATCGGGAGTCATTATCAGTATAATAGATATTACAGATAGAAAATATGCTGAAGAAAAACTAAAAGAAAGCAGAGAAATACTTTCAGATATCTTCAACTCAGTAAAAGAAGGCATAATACATACCGATCTCAATGGCAAATTATTAGCCGCAAATGATGCTGTCTATTCACTGACAGGCATACCAATAGACGAACTAATTGGGAAAAACTCCATTATATTAGCCACAAAATTCCTGAGTGTCAAAAATGTAACAAAGATCATCCCTTTGATAAACAGCATAATTAAAGGTAAAGATATCAAGCCATTTGTTTTAGATTATAAAGATAAGACTTTTGAAGTTAATTCTATATATAACAAAATTTCTAAAAGAATAACAGGTACGCTAAGAGATATTACTGAGCAACAAAGATTTGAGCATCAATTAATACTTGCCAAAGAAAAAGCTGAGGAAAGCGACAAATTGAAAACAGCCTTCCTGCAGAATCTATCTCACGAAGTGCGTACGCCTCTTAATGGTATAATCGGTTTCGCCAATTTGCTAATGGATAATGAAACAGACAAAGAGATTGTAGCTGAATCATTGAAGATGATACGCCTTAGCTCCGATAGATTAATTTCTTTGATAGAAAATGTAATTACGCTTTCCGAGCTGGAAACAGGGCAGATAAAGACAAATATTGAAATCATTGCTCCTTATGATATCATAGCTGACTTAGAAAGGAATTACAAGATGATAGCTGAGTCAAAAGGTTTAACTTTTGAAACTACTAAGCATAGTGATCATTTTGAATATAATATTAGAACTGACAGAATTGCTGTTAATAAGATCCTTACCCTAATCATGGATAACGCAATAAAATTTACGACCAAAGGTAGTATTAATGTTGGTTATGATATATTAGATAATAAAGAAATATGCTTTTTTATAAAAGATACTGGAATCGGTATAGAAACTAAAAATTTAGATAGAATATTCAATAAATTCGAAAAACTAAACGTTTCAGATAATTGGATGACACCGGGAACAGGCATTGGACTCACTATAGCTAAAGGACTTACTAAGCATCTAAATGGCAGGCTCGAAGTGGAATCCTTAATTAATATGGGGAGCTCTTTTAAGCTTTATCTTGCTTTGAAAAAATAGTGAATAAACAATACTATTGTCATGCCAACTTAATAAACAACAATCAAGAATGATTGTTCTACTTATAATACAATAAACTAATAGATCAATCATTTTTATTTAATGATAATGATCTCGATTTG
>CAYQTZ010000376.1:1583-3270 GCA_964420565.1 uncultured Hyphomicrobiales bacterium | reverse complement strand
AGAGCACACTAACGATACATTACGGAATGCTGATTTCTGCGACAGAATAATAGGCATCATGCTTTCACCTGATGAGGTATATCTTTATTGTTGCATGGTAAATTATAAATGGAGCATAGACGTGAATATCATTAAGGAAGTCGGCTTAGAGCGTTCGTTTAGCTTGCCGATAATTGATAAATTAAAGAATAGCAGATGAATAAATTCACTTACACAGGCGCCGCAATAAGTAAGAACTTTGATCATTACATCAAAGTCTTTTCTAATGTAGATTTTAATCTTACTAATTCTTCATCTCTTGCTATTACAGGACCAAATGGCAGCGGCAAATCTACTCTTATTAAAATTATGGCAGCAGTTCTGTCATATAGTTTCGGGAAACTCAGTTTTAATATAAATGGTAAGGAATTAGCTCAAAAAGATTATATCTCACATTACTCTTTCGTAGCTCCATATTTGCAGATTTACGAAGAATTCACCCCTAAAGAGATGTTAGAAATATACTGTAAATTTAAAAATGAAAGTGTTGATCATGTAAAATTTGATCTATTACTAAATATGTTCAATCTGAGTAAAAGAAAGAACGAAGCTATCAAGTCCTTTTCCTCTGGTATGAAGCAGCGAATGAAATATATACTTGCTTTCCACACTATTAATGAAATAATATTACTTGATGAACCGTTTACAAATTTAGACCATGAGGGTATAGATGTTGTAAGTTCATTAATAGAAGATTATCGCAAGAGTGGTTCTTCGATAGTAATAGCGAGCAATGATGACCGGGAAATAAATTTATGTACTGATATTTTGGATTTAAAAAAATGAAAATAATTAAATTGATCTGCCTGCTTATAATAGCGATTTTTTTGGCAAACCCTATGTATGCAGAACTAAGCAAAGAATCGCTCTATAATGAACTAAAAAGCAAATATCAGGGATTGGAAAGCATTTCCTTCAATTATTCATATATTGACAATCCTCAGATAAATGGCTATATCAAAGCAAAAACGGGGAATAGATATATTATCTCTCTTGCAGATAGGGATATTATCAGCAACAGCCAAACTATCTGGAACATTTCTAAAGCTGACAACAAAGTAATTATAAGCAATTACAAAGATACCGGCGACGAATCACTATCTATAGAAAATATTTTCTTTCATTTCTTAGACAAATACGAAGCTACGAAACTAACTAAAGATAATACATCAAAAGGAGTTAGCCATTATGTTCTGACCTTGACGCCCAAAAATACCGAAAGCGAAGTTTATGATATTAAAAGCATTACATTATGGCTTGGCTTTAACGATATTGATATTAAAAAAGTTCGGTTGAACGGATATAATATTAATAGTGTGTTCTCTTTGTCCGACATAAAAAGAAACAATAGAATAAAAAACAGCGAGTTCGATTTCAAACCTGATGAAGGAATGGATGTGATAGACCTGCGATGATCATTGTGATTTTCCGCGTGCTTCTATACTGACATTTTTTATAAAAGAGGCTCCATTCACAAGATGAAAGCAATCATAAAGATTCACAACCGTACAGGCATGATTGGGTATTATCCTGATCTTCTCTCCAATATCAAATATTTCACCATCGTGATAAAGAATGCCATGCTCTTCAGATAGTCTTTCGATAGTGGCTTTTTTGCCAACTACGAAGCCATAGCCGGGCAACATCT
>CAYQTZ010000376.1:0-1573 GCA_964420565.1 uncultured Hyphomicrobiales bacterium | reverse complement strand
TTTATCGTTTATGCCTTTATCTAAGTTCAAGGCCTTGCTTCCAGCGTCAATAATTACTCTGTTTTTTGAAGGTTTACTAATAACGGTGGCGAGCACGGTCAGTGCACAATCTTCAATAGAGCATGAACCGAGCGAAACCTGTATCATATCGTGAAAAACATAATTGCCGCAGCGCAATTCGGTGATCTTCCTTGATTGAGCTAAGAAATCAGAAGTTGGGGTCGAACCTGCGCTTATCTCAGGAATATGTACGTTACTTTTCCTTAGCTTTTCGGCATATTTCCCCATAATAGCTCCTTCCTCATTGCCTATGGTCATAAGATCATCCAGCGATTTGGCGCTATAAGCCATGCCAGCGTGTGTCAGCAGCCCGGCAAGTTTTAAGCCCGGCAGATCCTTAATAAAAAGAGCAAGCTCCAGAATATCTGAGAACTTTTCTACGCCTGTACGGTTATATCCTATATCGACTTTAATGAAAACATTGAGCACGGCATTATTCTCGAAAAAATAATCTGACAATCGTTTAGCACCTGTAATTGAATCAACACAGCAGGATAATTTCCTCATTTTTTTCGATAGTTCATATAATCTGGCTATTTTGGTTTCCCCGACTATGATATAGGCAATTTGAATATCATCAAATCCGTGGCTTGAGAAAGCTTCTGCTTCGCTTATCTTAGCCACAGCAATCCCCGAAGCGCCTTCATTTCTTTGGATTTCGGCTATATAAGTGCTTTTATGTGTTTTAATATGAGGCCTTAACCTTATATTATTACTATTTGCAAGGCGTTGCTTCTGTTGTATATTATTTAATAAAATATTTTCTTCTACAAGCAGAGCCGGGGTTTCAATATTATAGAAATTAGTATGCATGATCTCTTTTTTTCATTATATATTTAAAGCAAAATAAGGAAATTAATATGATAGACATATTATTATACAGAAAAATGAAGATATATTACGTAATCAGTTTTGTTTTTTCCACTTTGTACGTGAAAGATACATGAAATATAGCCCCAAAGCAATTAATGGGATACTTAGTATTTGCCCCATATCTAAAGGCATTCCCTGCTCCCAGACAGATTGCACTTCTTTCGTGAATTCAATTAAAAATCTTGAGGAAAATAAAACTATAAGGAATATTCCTATAAGTTCGCCTTTGGGAATCGAACTTTTTTTACTTTTATATCGGAACAGCAAGAAGAAAAATAATGCAAGATAAGTAATACCTTCGTATAGCTGTGAGGGGTGGCGTGGAATATTATCAATATTATAAAATACTACAGCCCACGGCAGGTCTGTAGCCTTGCCGAGTATTTCAGAATTGACAAAATTCCCCATTCTAACGAAAAATGCTGCTAAAGCAATACCTATTACTAATCTGTCCGCCAGCCAGATAAACGAAAATTCTTTATTATTTCTAACGAATAAAAGCAATGCAATTAATATACCGAATGCAGCACCGTGGCTTGCCAAACCGCCTTCCCATACCTTTAATATCTCTATGGGATGAGTTAGGTAAAATGCAGGATCATAGAATAGGCAGTGCCCTAAACGCGCCCCTATAACGGTA
>CAYQTZ010000375.1:0-3293 GCA_964420565.1 uncultured Hyphomicrobiales bacterium | reverse complement strand
TAGGGGGATTTTATTTGGTTTTGCAATGGTCTTATAGTATAGATTGTTTTCATTCATTCAATCAAAAATTTGTTTAAAAACTCAAGTGAAATATATGTAATTCGAAGATAGATAAGAATAACTATTGATGGTAGTTGGCAATCAATATTTTAATTTCATCGAGAAGCTCCATATTTGCATTCTCTGGTAGTATAACTCTAAAGGATTTGTTGCCTTCTGATCCCTTAATAGTATATTTCCCTCTTACAATAACAGTAAAAAATGGCTTGTCCATCTGCTCATGATAGATCAGCTTTCCCTGGGTTCCGAGATGATCAATTAATCTTTTGGTTATGGTGCTATCAAGCAGATAATCCCATACGTTGCTACCTTCTAAACATCCGCTTATTTTTTTTATGTCCTGGACAACCATATTTGCATGAGATTTTTGTCAATTATTAAATCATTTTCTAATAATAGCTATCTTGGCTACTCCGCTTTTATCTTCTCCTGTTGAGGAAGCAACGATAAGATAAACTCCTGATTCTACATATTTTCCGTTAATGTCTGTCCCGTCCCATTGAGTCTTGCGGCTTTTTGTGGTAATGTCTTTGACCAACTGTCCGTTAATTGTTAATATTCTAAGATCTGTATTTGAGGCGAGTCCTTCGATAGAAAGGAAATCGTCAATACCCGGATAAAAAGGCTGAGGAAAGCATATGATGTCATAATCTTTTGCTGGTTCTATGGAAAGTCCCGTTGCTTCGGTCATGCCGTATCCCGAACCGAAATACATCTTTCCGTTTCTTTTATTAGTGGCTAAAGCGATTATCACATCAGATATAATATCGGAATTTGATGTGGTGAAATGTCCGAGAACTTCTGTAGCATCAGGGTTGAGTAACCATACGCCATCGTTAGTTGCTATCCATTTGTTGTCCAAAGCATCTACGAGTATGTCATTTACCTGTTGGTTACCTATGATATTGACATTTCTGATTATTATATCTCCTCCTGAAACAGCGGAGTACGGATTCAGCAAAACAGATAATCCTTCGGAAGTGCCCACCCAGAGCATATCGTTAGCATCAATTGCGATAGCATTAGTGATATTATCTGGCAGAGCAGAATTTGATTTCGTGATATTACCGCAAATATCATCAGAAGTATCATCCAAAGTGCCGCGATCATTGTAGTAAAATAGCCCAACAGACCTGTAAGAGCTAAGCCATTTAGTGTTGGAATAATCAATTTCTAAATAAATATAATTCCTGTCTGTAGGTGTTTTGCAGTTTGTAAATGGGTATATTTCGCCCTGATCATCAAAAGCCAGCAAAACGGGTCCTCCTGTATTTTCGCCAAAATTGACCATCCATGAATTACCGTAAAAATCTTGCTTTACTTCACCAACGATCACGAATCCCGGCTGAAAACCAACCAAAAGCGAGTTGTTATCGCTGAAAAATTCCATTGAAATATCTTCGGCGTTATCATCTATATATATATAACCGGAGCCGTATCCGCTTATGATCTTATCGTTATTATTTAGAACTGAAACTTTCCAGTAATTATTGTCGGTGATTTGGTCATTATTATCTCTCGTGTAATTTTCCCATTTAGCATCCTGCAATACCATGAAGCCATCGCCGGACTCTGAACTACCCGTAACTACCCATACATCATCATTTTTATCAACTTCTATTCCGGTGAACTGATTAGATATAGGTGAATTAGGTGCATATTCGATTATTTCATCTTCTAAGAGTATCCCCAGACCATTTTTTTGAAATAAAAGTAAACATACTTCGCTGCCATTTATTTCGCTTACGATGAATTTATTGATTATCGAAGGATAAGGAAGATTTTTGAAGCTGTAATCTGTGTTCTGCAGATAGCCGGCAGACGAGAAAGTAAGTTTATCCTTATAAATTCCAATATTATGCAATAGATAATTCTCAGCTCTTTCGAGCTCGGTAAATTCATTATTCTCATATTTTGCCAGTACGTGGTCCGTTAGAATGAATAATGTATTATTGTGAACATTTATATCTTTAATTTTAGTTTCAGGAATGCCGTCTTCTTCTGTTATGTTGCTCCATTCTGCTGGGTCAGAGAAGAGTGCATCCCTGCTGATATAAGCAATTCCTTTATCAGTGGCAGCCCAAATAGTGTCGTTATGAAGCATTATTTTATTTACCATAGTATTAGAGCTGAAGCCGCCGAGCCGCGACGCAGTTTCTATAAAAACCTGCTGATCAACATCAAAAATGGAAATGCCAAATCCACCTGCAATGTATGCCTTGTTATCAATAAACAGGATATCTGTTATTTTTTTATTTTCATAAGCAGACATATGAATATCAGTAATATGTGTCCATTGCATATTTTCGGTAGCAATTTCGAGAATGCCGTCTGTAGTTCCGATATAAGTTATTTTTTTTTCAGGATAGCATTTGACAACAGATAAGTTTAGACTTATCAAGGCATCAATATTTCTGTACTCATGAATTTCGTCTTTATCTGTGTCCACAATAAACAAGCCGCCCGTAGTACCGACCCATATTCTGTCTTGTGAATCAACGGAAGCCGAAACAGCATTTAGCATAGAAGTATAAGTTTTCCAGTTTTCTAACTTATATTCAATAGCAAAAAGATTCTCTGCACAAAGCAGAATAGACACGAATGAAATTAAGGCAAACAGAGTTCTTCCTGATACTCTCATAACCCAAGCTACCTATTAGTTATCAATCAATTTGTTTTAGAAGTGAGATCATCTCAATAGCTGATTGAGCGGCTTCAAAACCTTTGTTGCCGGCTTTGCTGCCAGCTCTTTCTATTGCCTGCTCTATAGTATCAGTTGTAATGACTCCCAATATACAAGGAACTGATGTGTCGAGAGTTACCTTAGCTATTCCTTTGGTAACTTCTGAGGCTATATAATCAAAATGAGGAGTAGAGCCGCGTATTACAGCACCAAGTGCTATTACCGCATCATATTTTTCCGAAACAGCAAGCTTCTGCGTAACGAGAGGTATTTCAAAAGCACCGGGGCAGTAAGCTATTGTAATATCCTGCTCTTTTACGTTATGTCTGGTCAAAGCGTCTAAAGCTCCATCGAGCAACTTGCCGACTATAAAGCTATTCCAGCGCGAAACGACTATTGCAAACTTTTGGCCTTTAGCTTCGAACCCACCTTCAAGGATTTTTTTCATTTATTACCTCTTCGTTAATATTGTAGTTTAATATTGATAATAACGAAAAGGCATGTAAATGATTATATCTTTAAAAAAAATAATTTATACTTGAAATTACCA
>CAYQTZ010000374.1:0-3296 GCA_964420565.1 uncultured Hyphomicrobiales bacterium | reverse complement strand
TACTTATCAGTAATAAAACTATTACTCTAAGTGTAATGTTAGATGAAATATACTGAAATTATGTTTGATATGAACATTTAATAATTGGTAATGGCAATAGATAATCATGGGCATATTTTAATAAAAGATTGATAATAATAAATTGAGTCCAATGAAAAAGTCAATGTGTTCAAGTCTTTGATCTTTTTCATAAATCAACTATTTCGTTATTTATCAATAGCTTAAAGCAACAGTATTCTTATACGTTTAAAAAGATAAATTTTTGTAACTCTTTATAATATATATTATTTATGTAGAAATTTATTATTAGCGAGTGAGATATATATTGATAAAAAAAATCCAAGTTCAATATATTTTTCTGTCATATATTAAATAGTTATTCTCGAAAATCGTCTTAAGAACTTGTGTTTTTGAAATATTTAATTAATCATAAAGAGAATCAGAATGTTAAAGCTATTATCTAAAGTTTTTGGAACAAAACAAGATAAAGATATTAAGGAATTGCAGCCATATGTTGATCAGATCAACGAAGTATATGAAACCTTGCACTCACTAAGCGATGATGAGATCAAAGCTAAAACTGATGAGTTCAAGTCAATTATACACGAAGCCAGTCATGAGTTAGAGGATGAAAAAGCTGAACTGATGAAAAAGCTTCGCGACGAAGCCATGGATGTAATTCAGGTAACGGACGCCCGCGATAGATTGAAGCAAATCGAGAAGGACTTATTCCAAGTGATCAACGACACGCTTGATGAGATTTTACCAGAAGCTTTTGCTGTAGTCAAACAGGCATGTAAACGATTGAAAGATCAGGGCTTCAGTTATCAATATGCAGGCAACACAACACGCTGGGAGATGGTTCCCTATGATGTCCAGCTTATGGGGGCTGTCGTTTTGCATAAAGGTAAAATCGCTGAGATGGCTACTGGCGAAGGTAAAACTTTGGTGGCAGTAATGCCTCTTTACTTAAACGCTTTAGCAGGTAAGGGAGCCCACCTTGTTACAGTCAACGATTATTTAGCAGAGCGAGATGCCGATTGGATGCGCCCCGTGTATGAATATCTCGGTATGACTGTAACTGCTATCAAATCCAATATGGAGCCATATACACGGAAAAAATTATATAATTCTGATATTACTTACGGTACTAATAATGAATTTGGTTTTGATTATCTGCGTGATAATATGGTCGCAGATCCCGAACACATGGTTCAGCGCGAGCACTGGTACGCTATAGTTGACGAAGTTGACTCTGTGCTGATCGATGAAGCCAGAACTCCACTTATTATCTCTGGTCCTGTCGGGCAAACCGCAGATCAGAAATTCGACGAGATGAACCCGCGTATCCGCCGGCTCGTAGATGCCCAAACACGCCTCGTTAATCAAATGGTATCAGAAGCTCAAAATTTACTGAAATCAAGCAAAGAAGAGGATCGCGATGAAGCTGGCATTTTGTTATTAAGAGCATACCACGGATTGCCAAAACACAAAAAACTTGCTAAATTATTGCAGGAGCCAGAATACCAAAAATTAAAGCACGATACCGAGATGTTCTTTATGAAAGATAAAGGATCTCGTATGCACGAAATTGATGATGAGCTTTATTATGTGGTAGAAGAAAAGAACCATCAGATAGATATGACTGACAAGGGCAGAGACCTTATTACTTCTGGCGGCGAAGATCCTGAAATGTTCATTCTTCCGGATATTGCCGCTATAATGAGCGAAATCGAAGGAGAAGAAGACTTAGCTCATGACGAAAAGCAAAGAAGAATTGATGAAATTAATCTGCTTTACGCCGAAAGAAGCGACAGAATACACACAATAAGCCAATTGCTTAGGGCATATTCTCTATATGAAAAAGATGTAGAATACGTAATTGAAAACGGCAAAGTGATGATAGTAGATGAATTCACAGGCAGAATTTTAGAAGGAAGAAGGTATTCCGAAGGTCTCCATCAGGCAATAGAAGCTAAAGAACACGTTAAAGTAGAACGAGACACACAAACGCTTGCTACTATTACTTTGCAAAATTACTTTAGATTATATAACAAACTTGCAGGTATGACTGGTACTGCTGACACAGAAGCGTCTGAGTTCGAGAAGATATACAAGCTCGAAGTCGTAGTTGTACCTACTAATAAGCCAATCATTCGCGACGATCGAGATGACCTTATTTACAGAACAAAACGCGAAAAATATAACGCCATAATTGATGAAGTAGAAATGGAGATCAAACAGGGGCGGGCTATTTTGCTCGGTACGGCAAGCGTTGAAGTATCCGAAACATTGAGCAAGATTTTCAAACGCCGAGGCTTCAAACACAACGTGCTAAATGCAAAACAGCATGACCGCGAAGCAGACATTATAGCTAACGCTGGCAAAAAAGGTGCCCTTACTATTGCTACTAATATGGCTGGGCGTGGTACTGATATCAAACTTGACCACGAGGTTCGCAAGAACGGCGGGTTAGCAATAATTGGCTCAGAAAGACATGATGCCCGTAGAATAGACCGTCAGCTCAGAGGTCGTGCTGGCAGGCAGGGCGACCCCGGTTCTTCGCAGTTCTTTATCTCTTTGGAAGATAATCTTATGCGTTTATTCGGTGGAGAGAGAGTTTCGGGAATAATGCAAAAACTTAATATCCCCGAAGGCGAACCGATACAGCATTCTATGATCACTAAAAACGTAGAGCGAGCTCAGAAAAAAGTGGAGGAAAATAACTTCGGCATTCGTAAACGTCTTTTGGAATATGATGACGTTATGAATCAGCAGAGAGAAGTAATTTATGCCAGAAGGAAAAATGCACTGCTCGGAGAAAGATTAAAAGGCGACATCTTTGAATATATTGATGAACTCGTAGATGAATGGTATGAAGATTATCAACCGACCAACGATTTCGAAGGTTTTAAGAAGACCGTTAGAACTATACTTCTATCTGAGCCGGATATCTCTCAGGATGATTTTGAAAAAGAAAAATTAGAGACTATCAAAGAGAAAGTCATAAAAGCTGCGGACGCCTTTTACCAACGTAAGGAAGAAATGCTCGGCACTGAATTTATGAGCAAACTTGAAACTATTGGAGTTTTGCAGACTATAGATGATAAATGGAAAGACCATCTGAGAATAATGGACGATTTGAAGGAAGGTATCCATTTGCGATCCTACGGACAGAAGGACCCCTTACTCGAATACAAAGGCGAGGCATTCAAACTTTTCGTCGAACTGATTAAAGAGATCAATCGCGAGGCAACACATTTTGTATTCAAATTCTTTCCCAAGATAGTAGAAAG
>CAYQTZ010000373.1:0-3299 GCA_964420565.1 uncultured Hyphomicrobiales bacterium | reverse complement strand
GGTCGTGATCGTGGTCGTGATCGTGGTCGTGATCGTGGTCGTGATCGTGGTCGTGGTCGTGCTCAGGATAATACTTCTCGCGATACTCATCGAAAGTCATTTCTTCGGTGATAGCAAAATCTAAAATAAGTTCAAGCAATTTCTTGGAAAGTATATTTTCTTTAAAATCCTGATTATTCATAAGGTTTTTTATTATTTGGTCTTTGTTAGCAGCATATTTTTCTGCTTCTTGCTGTACCATTGGTTCGATATCGTATTCCTCAACTTCCAATTGTTCTTTTTCGATGATAGCAGATCTGATCAATGTCCATTTTGTTCTATGTGTAGCCGATGGCAGTAGATCTTGTCGCATCATGTCAACAGTAAGCTGCTGTGCCTGTGGAGTTGATTGATACTGTTTTTTAATATCCTCAAGCATAGCTTCCATAACGCTTTCCAATATAGTTTCAGGCGGTTCGATATCGTGCATTTCCACAAGTTTATTGACTATCTGGTTTTCCATTTCCTGACGGCTTTTTTCGTCCCATTTTTCCTGAAGTTTGAATCCGATTTCCTCTCTGAAATCTTCAGTTGTTAATAGCTTACCCTGAGTATAATTTGAAACAAATTCATTAGTGAATTCTTTGGGAATAAGTTTTTGAATATTAGTAACAGTAACGCGGAACTCCTTATCGGGAGCCATCGGGTCTGCATTATGCGGGTTGAAATTAAAGCTGTCTCCAACTTTAGTATTCAATAAACTTTCTCTAAGTTCGGGTAGTACAGTTTTATCAGCAAGATATACCTGAATGTTTTGCTCTTTGTCACCAATAAGTGGCACACCTGTTTGTGTGTCAATTTCAGTAAGCTTTAATCCTGCTACGAATTCGTTATCTGTAATTTGTTCTGCATCTATAAGATCGCCACTATTGCGGCATATAGCCTCAATTTCTTCCTCAATTTCCTCGTCATCTACATTATGAATAGGCTCGTCGAGCGTAAGCCCTTTGTATTCAGCGAGTTCAAGGTGTGGAATCACTTCGTATTCAATAACGAATAATATATTGCCATCTTCTTCTTTGATATCTTTAAGCATTGGAGTGCCAATCACTTTGATTTTTTCCTCGCGGACAATATTATTAAAGAAATCATTCGATGCATCCTGCTGGGCTTCCATCACAACTTCTTGTCCGTATAGCTTTTTCACCATTTTCATGGGCACTTTGCCTTTGCGGAAACCTTTAAGATTTACTTTGGGTTGTAATTCACTGAATTTCTTCTCAACTATTGGGTCTATCTCCTCAGGAGTTAGTGTGATAGTGATCTCTGCTTTAGATTCAGAGAGTTGTTTGATTGAATGTTCCAATGTGTATCCCCTTATATTAAATATATTAAAAATTTTATTCTCATATTTTTATCAGTACATTGACGAAGTAAGGTAAAAATTAATGTTAATAATTACATCTGTGTAAGTTGTGTTCTAATCTGGCTATATGTACTGACTCCTATTTCAGAATATCTGCCAGCCGCTATCCTTAGATCATTCGTCATAAATATCTAAATATTTTGCACTTTCAAGGCAATAATTTGGCATAGATATTGTTTATATTGTGTATTGAATATATTAACAATTTAAACAAAGCACGTTATGCCCGCAAAGCCAAAGAAAAAGATACCTGTTGATAGCATTAACCACACAGATATTACCAAACCTGAGTATTATTTCAACAGAGAAATAAGTTTACTGGAATTCAATTATCGTGTGCTGATAGAAGCTGCTGACCACAGGCATCCACTACTTGAGAGATTGAAATTTTCATCTATTGTAAGTTCTAATCTTGATGAATTCTTTATGATACGTGTTGCCGGATTGAAAAGGCAGATTGCGGCTGGCGTGGTTGAGCTTTCTTATGACGGGAAAACCCCCGAAGAGCAGTTAGATGAAATACGAGAAAAGCTAAAACCTCTATATTTCAAGCAGGAAGAATTATGGGATAACGATATATATCCAAAGCTCATCAAAGCAGGTATTAATATTCATTCTCTAAGATCGCTGAACGCAAAGGAAAAGAACTTTTTGAAACAGCACTTCTGCGAGAATATTCTGCCAGTGCTTACACCTTTGAGTCTCGATCCAGGGCATCCTTTTCCCAGAATCATTAACAGAGCACTTAATATCGTTTTCGTGCTGTCAGACAAAGTAAAGAAAGCTGATCCTAAAAGAATAGCATTTCTACAGATACCTTTACTCTTAGATCGTTTTGTATCTATCAATCGTAATTCCGGTTATCATTTTGTGCTAATGGAGCAAATAATAAAAGAATATGCTGCTATGCTTTTCCCCGGTCTGCATATTGATGAATCCTATACATTTCGTGTAGTTCGCGACGCAGATATCGAAATCGCGGATGATGAAGCTGAAGATCTGCTCACAGAAATTGCAGAGCAGATAAAACAAAGAAGATGGGGCACTTCGGCTGTGAGGCTTGATGTAAGCCAGAAGATGCCCGAATACCTGACAAACCTACTTATGCAATCATTCGAACTTGACGAAAGTGATGTTTATGTAAGAAATCGCCCGCTGAATTTCCCTGATTTTATGCAACTAACAAAATTAGATATTAGAGAATTACACGACAAGCCTTTTAGAACTAATTTGCTTTCTGAATTCTGGGTGGATAATACTTCGGTGTTTGATGCTATGAAAAAGGGCGACCTTTTGGTGCATCATCCTTACGATTCTTTCACTAATAATGTTTTAAGATTTATCAACGAAGCTGCCGACGACCCGGATGTGATAGCAATTAAAATGACTTTGTACCGCACAGGACTTAATTCACCAATTGTGTCTGCTCTTAAGCGGGCAGCAGAATCGGGCAAAGACGTTACTGCTTTCGTAGAGCTTAAGGCACGCTTCGACGAAGAAAATAATATTATCTGGGCAAAAGAACTTGAGCAGGTCGGGGTGCACGTTATTTACGGAGTGCTCGGACTGAAAACCCACGCCAAGATTGCCTACGTTGTCAGACGCGAGGGCGGCAAAATGAAAACTTATCTGCATTTAGCCACGGGCAATTATAACCACGTTACTTCACGGCTATATACTGATGTCGGATTCTTTACATCAGCTAAAGAATTTGGAGAAGATGCAACTCATTTATTTAATTATTTAACGGGGTATTCTTATTACAACAAATGGAATCATTTTATGGTGGCTCCTGTTAGTCTTCGCCAGCGGCTCATAAGCTTAATTGACAGGGAAGCACAGATTCACACTCCCGATAAGCCAGGCCTTATTTATGCTAAAATGAACTCTCTGG
>CAYQTZ010000372.1:0-3380 GCA_964420565.1 uncultured Hyphomicrobiales bacterium | reverse complement strand
CGGGATATTTCCCATATACTGCAGGTGTGTTTCCATTTAAACGCACTACGGAAGACCCCAAACGCCAATTCGCTGGCGAGGGTGGTCCTGACAGAACGAATAAACGCTTCCATTATCTTTGTGCAGGCGATAAATACAAGAGATTATCCGTGGCATTCGACGGCATAACGCTTTACGGAGAGAATCCCGACAAAGACCCTGACATCTACGGAAAGATAGGGGAGAGCGGCGTTTCAATATGCTCTATTGATGATATGAACCGTCTGCTTAATGGTTTTGACCAGACTGACCCGCTGACTTCAGTTTCCATGACCATCAACGCACCAGCTCCGATAATGGTCGCATTCTATTTCATGACTGCATACAAGAGAGCGTTGGAACTATCAGAGCAAAACGGCAAAAAGCTGACCGATGAAGAAAAAGAACAGCTAAGGATAGATACTTTCAGACGGCTCCGCGGTACAGTGCAGGCAGATATGCTCAAGGAAGATCAGGGACAGAACACTTGCATCTTCTCTATTGATTTTGCGATGAAGTTGATCGGCGATGTGCAGGAGTATCTTTCAAAGAATCTGATAAAGAATTATTATTCGATAAGCATTAGCGGTTATCATATCGCAGAGGCGGGGGCAAATCCTATAACTCAGCTTGCTTTCACACTGGCGAATGGCTTTACTTATGTGGAATATTTCCTGAATCGCGGGATAGATGTGGATGATTTCGCTCCAAATCTTTCCTTCTTCTTCTCGAATGGGATGGATCCTGAGTATTCGGTTATTGGCAGGGTAGCCCGCAGGATTTGGGCTGTTGCCATGCGTGATAAATATGGTGCAAATTCCAAGAGCCAAAAGCTGAAATATCACATACAGACTTCGGGACGTTCGCTGCATGCGCAGGAAATTGACTATAATGATATTCGCACCACTCTGCAGGGCTTGCTCGCATTCTATGATAATTGCAATTCACTGCACACAAATTCCTATGATGAAGCCGTAACGACACCAACGGAGGAATCTGTTCGCCGTTCGATGGCAATACAGTATATTCTATCCAAAGAATTTGGTATGCTCAAAAATGAAAATCCGAATCAGGGCTCATTCATAATGGAAGAGCTGACAGACCTCGTAGAAGAAGCCGTGCTGATGGAATTCAATCGCATATCGAGACGTGGCGGAGTGCTTGGAGCAATGGAAACTCAATATCAAAGATCGAAGATACAGGAAGAGTCATTATACTACGAAAGCATGAAGCAGTCTGGCGAGTATCCGATCATAGGCGTTAATATTTTCACCAGAGATGATGCCGATAGCCCTTATGACACAATGCAGATAACCCGCTCAACAATAAAAGAAAAAGATGACAGATTGCATGATATCCAGAATTTCCACGATCATCACAAAAATGAAGCAGGCGAAGCACTAAAGAGATTACGCAACGTCGCCCTGACTGGCGGCAACGTTTTCGAGGAATTATTGAACACAGTAGAGCATTGCTCCATGGGACAGATCACCCAACTGCTATATGATATAGGTGGAAAGTATAGACGGGGGATGTGATGGGAGGGCAATCAGAAAATTCAAAGTACTCAAATGTAATAAATAATAATACATATTATTATTTTCATAGATTATTTTGAGGTGGAGTAGAGACAACATGGTTTCTAATTACAACTATTTCAAATATAAATTCATAAGGATAAATAAATGCAGGAATTTGGAAATAAATCTCACAAAATATATCAGGGAGATGCAATTGAAATACTTCAAAATCATATTGAAGATAATAGCATTGATCTAATATTTGTTGATCCTCCATATAATATTGGCAAGAATTTTAATGGCTTTAAAGAAAAGTGGAAAAGTGATGAAGATTATTTAATATGGTGTTATCAGTGGATTGATCTATTATTAAAAAAGCTAAAAATTAGTGGTAGTATGTATATTATGACTTCTACGCAATTTATTCCATTTTTTGATTTATATTTACGTGATAAAATTGAAATTCTTTCTAGAATAGTATGGTTTTATGATAGTTCCGGGGTTCAAGCAAAAAAGCATTATGGATCAATGTATGAACCAATCCTGTTTTGTGTAAAAGATAAAAATAATTACACATTTAATTCAGATGATATATTAGTTGAAGCAAAAACTGGTTCAAAGAGGAAATTAATTGATTATAGAAAAAATCCTCCGCAACCATATAATACTAAAAAAGTTCCAGGAAATGTTTGGTATTTTCCAAGGGTCAGATATCGTATGGCCGAATATGAAAATCATCCAACTCAAAAACCTATTGCTCTTTTAGAAAGAATTATCAAGGCAAGTTCAAATATAGGTGATATTATTTTAGACCCTTTTTCAGGAACTTTTACTACTTCCTTTGTTGCAAAAAAACTTAATAGAAAGAGTATCGGAATTGAAATTGATGGAGTTTATACAAAAATTAGAATAAGAAGGGTTTTGGAGCAATATGAATTAAATGGGGAATATTTA
This sequence comes from uncultured Hyphomicrobiales bacterium, assembly GCA_964420565.1. Taxonomy (GTDB): domain Bacteria; phylum Bacteroidota; class Ignavibacteria; order Kapaibacteriales; family UBA2268; genus CAYQTZ01. Next base: position 888 of record CAYQTZ010000372.1, on the reverse strand, counting down.
AAACCGGAACCTAAGATTTATCAAATGATCAATACACAACAACAAGCATTATTTGAAGGAAAAGAAGATTATGAAGCATAGTTTTACATTGATAATTGATAGAGTGCTAAAAAAATACTTTGGAATCAATTCAGAACAAATTATTAAAAACAGCGAACTCCTTCAATATTTGCATATAAAAACAATTTCTGCTAATAGATCTTCAAAATCTAGAGCAAGTTTTGCAAATATATATGCTCTTTATGTCTTAATTGAAGATTATATAAATAAAGGTTTTCATATTGAAGGAGACTATTCTAAGTATGAAGGTGCAAAATTTTCAAACCTTTTCAAACGTCAGAGAGAATTGCCATTTGGGGCAAAATTACAGAATCATGCACTAAATCACAGATTGAATCAAGAGTTTATGAAGTTTTTTCCTACCTGTGAATATATACCCATAATTAGAGTTGTTGAAACAAAAAGATATTGGGTTAATGAAAATTTATTGATCATTAAGGCAAATAATAAAAGATTTAATATTGCTGAAGCTACCATTAGTATTATTGACAAGTATATTGAAGCTAAAAAAATGGCTTTTGATAGTTTTATTAAAACAAGCGAACAATTAAAAACTATCCAACCAAATGAAAGTACGAAAGTTAAAGAATTTATATTATCTCTAATTGAACCTAATATTGATGCACGAATTTTTGAAATAGTCAGCTATTCAATTTTAAAGTATTATTATAAAGAGCAAACTATCTTTTGGGAGTTTTACGAAAGATACAATAGAAGAAGAATATTTAAAACTTTTTAAAACAGGTAGAACAAATGCTAATGACGGTGGTATTGATTTTGTCATGAAACCACTTGGACGTTTTTTTCAAGTAACAGAGACTACCGATT
>CAYQTZ010000371.1:0-3396 GCA_964420565.1 uncultured Hyphomicrobiales bacterium | reverse complement strand
CGGCTAAAAACAGAACTTGCCATCAGAGAAAAGGAAAACAATACTTCACAAACAACGGACGAGGAAATTGATAAGGACGAACTTATTGATGAACTTGAAGAAAGCGAAGAGTTGGAGTCGCTCGAAGCTCAACTTAAAGAAAGAGTATCCTCTGATTTTTCCAACGAAGAAGTCTTGGCTGAGATCAAGGAGTTAGAGGATTATTATAGCCTGGCTGTTTCTATCACCGAAAACACAAAGGGAATCGCTTTAATTAATGCCTTACAAAGCATTTTCAAGGAAGGCAAAGCCCGTAGCTGGCCCCAAAAAGCAGTCATATTCACAGAAAGCCGCAGAACCCAGGAATATCTTAGAAGACTCCTCCTCAAAAATAACCTCAAAGTCACCATTTTCAACGGATCAAATAATTCCAAGGAAGCTAAACAGGCTTATGAACGATGGAAAAAAGAATTTCCGGAATCTGCTCTGAATCTGTCAAAAGATACAGCTACCCGACAGGCTCTTCTTTATGAGTTTCAAACCCAATCGCAGATCTTCCTTACCACAGAAGCAGGAGCTGAAGGTGTTAATTTACAATTTGCAAATATTATTGTAAACTATGATCTACCCTGGAACCCTCAAAGAGTCGAACAAAGAATTGGACGCTGCCACCGTTATGGCCAAAGATACGAAACCATTGTCATTAATATGTTAAATACAAAGAATTATGCAGACAAGAGGCTTTTAGAGCTACTGCAAAAGAAATTAAATCTTTTTGAAGGAGTTTTTGGCGCATCTGATGAAATACTCGGAGCTTTGGGTGAAGGTGTGGATTTTGAAAACCGAGTCCTTCACGTCTATCAAACCTGTAAAACGCCGGAAGAAATTGATGCTGCTTTCGAAGAACTTCAAAAGGAACTCGAAGACATGCACCAGCGTGAAATACAGAATATACGCTCAAAAGTCATAGATTACTTAGACACCCCCATCTTGCAGCTTTTCAAAAAAACAAAACAGCAAGTAGAAGCAATATTAGATGAATACGATCAGAGTCTTCTAACTTTATGTAAGTATTATTTTGGACATAAGATACGACCTACAGAAACTCCGGGTATATACAACATTGAATTTAACGGTCAAAAGAAACCTTATCTTTTTAGAGAAGAAAAGGAAGAGGAAGCCGGAAAAATTTCAAGAATGCACAAAAATCATCCTATCATAAAACATATTCTTGAGCAGACAGCTTCTACAAAAACCAGTCCAATACCGGTTATCGAAATTGCCTTCACTGCCAGTAAACAGAAAATGCATCCTATTGAGAAGTGTAAGAATAAAGAAGGTATGCTCTATTTATTTAAGTTGACCGTTGAAGGCATAGAAACAGATGAAGCTCTTGCACCACTTTGTTTTGTTAAAGATGATGGCAATAAATGGCGGGCTTTAAGCCTTGACGAAGGCAAATTCCTGATAGAGCTTCCAATAGTTGACAGAGGTGATACAATAAATAAATCGCCGTTGACAAAAGAAGAATTGCTCAACCAATGGAATCAGTGGAAGCAACAGGCTGTCAGCAGGTTCGAGAAAAGAAACGAACGGCTGTATGTTCGGGAAGAAGCTAGGATAAACCGATACTGGGATAGCTTCACGCTACAAAACCAGGACAAGATTGAAAAAGCAGAAAATGAGATTAAGGATTTGAGACGGAGAAAAGAAAACACTGTAGATTTTGTTCAGATAAGAGAGCTTTCCAAGAAGATACAGCGAGCTGAACTTCGGCTTCAAAGACTGAAGCTGGATCGTACTAAGCTGGAGACGAAAGCTTTGGAAGGCAAGCGAAATGACTTTGATACTTTGAATGATAAACTGGAGTTGAAAAAACGTGAGGAACTTTTGGCTGTAGCCAAGTTTAAAATAATATGAGTACTGTGACTAAAAAAACAAGAAAGAAAGATTTGGGAATTTACTACACTCCCCGGGTGGCAACTAACTTTATATTTTCAGTCCTATCCATCTTGAAAGATAAGGAAGACAAAGAAACTCGCAGGTGGCAGAGTAGGAAACCCAAACCCCATTGGCCATCCGTGATTGACCCAGCTGTAGGTGAAGGGGTTTTTCTGAAAACAGCGATTGAGAGTGGTTTCACACAGCCCCAATATGTTTTTGGAGTGGATATTGATGTAGATGTAGTAGAACAATGGGAACAGCTAAATCTGCTTCGCTCATTCGGTTCTCAGGCCGAGCTTGAACACCATTTCTTCCATCAGAATGGTTTATTGCTTCTGGATGAAAAGAAAGTGTTAAGATACAAAAAAGGTGGCTTGAAGGAATTTGATGTGGCAGTTGGCAATCCTCCCTACGGCGGCGTAGGTCTTGGAGAAACTGAGCTTACAGATGAACTGCTTTCGCATTTAACCAAGTTTGAGATTCTACCTGAAAAGGTTCGCAATCATTTATTACAGGCTGATAGGCAAAATTCGCTTTTTGATTCCCATAAAGCATTTCACGTCAGTCCTGATGCCAAAAAACGAATAAAGTCTTTCCCTATCGAGGTTCTTTTTATAGACCGCTTTATACAGCTTGTAAAGCCTGGCGGGTGGATTGCTTTAATTATTCCTGATGGCATCTTAGCTAATTCTAATCTTCATTACGTTCGCCAGTTTGTTGCAGAGAAAACAAAAGTGCTGGGCATAGTATCTCTACCCCGTGATACTTTCAAACAGGTCGGCACCAGCGCTAAAACGAGTATTCTTTTTCTCCAAAAGTTCAGAGATAATGACAACAAAGACCTTAACTACCCTGTATTCCTTGCTTCCATTAATAAACTGGAAAAGGTATACTTTGATAAACTAACAGATTCCTTTAAGGAGTTTCAACTTTATGGCAGAGTCTGAAGATGCAAAAATTCTCAAAGATACCTCAGGACATGAAGTATTAATGATTAGGGTTGATAAATCGTTAAAAGCAATAACTAAAGAGAAACCTTCGGGAAGATGGGATGCAGAATATTGGCACCCTAATTATGAAGCGATATTATCAGAAATTAAAGAAGACGCAGAAATTAAGCCTTTAAAGGAATTGTTAGCTGAACCCATTATTGCTCCCGACCATGTCAGAGGAAGTAGAGGAGAAAAAATTGGTCCTAAATTCTCTTGTGAATACCGTACGTTGAAGGATTTGATGTTTACCGGGCTAAACTATGCTCACACTAATTATTGTTCAGATAATGCGTATAACCGACTAAGAAGAACACATCTTAAAGTGGGTGATATCTTGTTTGCCGGTTCTGGGATCGGGGCAATTGGCCGACTTGGAATTGTCGAAAAAGTATCAGAGAAATCTTGTGTAGGTGATTTATTTTTGATTCGGCCAGAAAAAGTTAATCAATTCTATCTTTATATTTACTTGTTAAGCAAATTT
>CAYQTZ010000370.1:0-3401 GCA_964420565.1 uncultured Hyphomicrobiales bacterium | reverse complement strand
CATACAGACAATTGAATAAATACGACAATGCAATTAGGATGGTACTTAAAGCCATAGACAAAAAGCCTGATTTTATTCCTGCACGCGAGCTTCTTGCTGAGATATTCATAGTTCAGTACAGGCTGGCTGATGCCATTTAAGTCTATGAATCAATCTTAAAATATGACCCCCCGAATAAAAGAATGTATCGGCTTACATTAGCCCACATGTATGAGTTTGAGGATGTCGATAAAGCTTTAGAAATCTATAGCGAAGAGTTAGAAGAGTCCGAAGACTATAACATTTTACTGCGAATGTCTATGCTTTATGAAGATAAAAACGACACAGAAAATCTAATAGAAACCTTGAATAAATTACTCAAATACCAATCTGATGATACAGGAATACTCTTTTCTTTATATAATTTATACCTTGAAACGGGCGATTATTATAATGCTTTTCGTATATTGGACGGCGCCGATAAAACTATTACGAATGATGAGCTTGATATGTTTTATGGAGTAATAGCGAATAAACTTTTAAACGAAAGTGCCGATACAATGAATAAATACACCCCAATGTATTTAGAGAGGATAGACAGCAGATTCTATCTAAACTGGAGACTGCAGGTGGCAAGTGGTTATCTGGCAAATGCTATAGACGATTCTGTAAAAATGGAAGAGCATTTAAACCGTGCTTTAAGAGTCGGCGATAGCATACCTGATATTCCGCTGCAAGTTGGATTTCTTTATCTGCAAAGAAAAGAATACAGCAAAGCTATCAGTATATTCGAGGATTATGCCGACGATTTCCCCGATGACTATAGTTTCCCTTTTTCGATAGGATTGGTTTATCTTCAGCTTGATAGCAATCAGGTGTCTTTGGATTATTTCCATAAGGCATACTATCTGGAAAGCGAAAATATTGACAATATAACACAAATAGGACTTGTTCACGATCGGCTTGGAAATCACGACAGTTCTGATCATTATTATGAAAGGGCGCTGTTAATTGACCCGGAAGATCCGTTAACGAATAACAATTATGCTTATTCATTATCTGATAGAGGAATAAATTTGGAACAAGCCCTTGAAATGATTAATATTGCATTAGAAGCGCAGCCCGATAATACGTCTTTTTTAGACACTTATGGCTGGATACAATACAAGCTGGGCAATAACGAAAAAGCTGTAGAATATATCGAAAAAGCATCAATGGCAGAAGATGCAACAGCAGAAGTATTCGAACACCTGGGCGAGATATATTTTGCAATGGGAAACGAGGAAAAAGCCATAGAATCATGGGAAAGAGGGCTGGAACTGTTCCCTGAAGACCAGAATTTATTAGAGAAATTGGAAAATAAAAATTAACTTATAAAAAGGTATAGTAAATGTTTGTCATTATTGGTGCGGCAATAGTTATGGCTTCTTTGTTGGGCGGCTATCTCATGGCAGGCGGCAATTTGTTGGTTTTGCTTCAGATAGCTGAGTTTGTCATTATCTTTGGAGCTGCTGCAGGCTCTGTGGTAATAGCAAACCCAATGTATCAGATCAAAGCTATCATAGCTGGTTTTTTGAAAACCCTGAAAGGTCCCAGTGTAAGCCAAACGGCATACATTGAACTGCTTCAGCTTCTATATGAGCTATTCCAGTTTGCTAAACGCGAGGGTTTGATCGCTTTAGAGTCTCACGTTGAAAATCCCAATGATAGTTCAATACTTTCGAAGTATCCTACTTTTCTTGCCAATCATCACGGAGTAGAGTTTTTATGCGATACGCTGAAAGTAGTGCTTTCTGGTGGTGTCCCTGCACATGATCTCGAAGAGCTAATGGATATTGACCTCGAAGCAATGCATAAAGAAGAAGCTCACCCCCCCGCAGCAGTAACGACGCTGTCGGACGCTTTTCCTGGTCTTGGTATTGTGGCGGCTGTGCTTGGAGTGGTAATCACAATGCAGTCCATTAATAAAGGGGCTGAAACTGTAGGTCATCTCGTTGCAGCAGCTCTTGTCGGTACATTTCTCGGTGTATTACTATCCTATGGTATCGTCGGTCCTATTGCAAAAAATATGGAATTGATAGTGGAAAAAGAGCATCGCTATCTGGAAGTTATTAAAGCCGCTCTGCTATCATTTGCCAAAGGTGCCCCTGCATCTGTGGCTATTGAATATGGCAGAAGGGCTATTGAACCCGAACTAAGACCTTCATTCTCCGAGACTGAAGAAGCTATTAAACAAGCTAGATAATAATATATTGAGGATATATGGCTAACGAAAAACAAGATAAGCAGAGAAAAGAAGAGCCGATCATTATAAAGAAAGTGAAGGGCCATGGCGGGCATGGACACCACGGCGGCTCTTGGAAAGTGGCTTACGCTGATTTCGTAACTGCCATGATGGCGTTCTTTATTGTTATGTGGATTTTGGGGCAAAGCGAAGAAGTCAAGCAGCAAGTAGTTGCTTATTTCGAAGACCCTGGAGCCTTCAGTTTTGTTACAGGTAAAAGAACAATACCTATAGATCTTGAGCTTAAACCATCTGGCAAAGGTGATGGCAAATACGACAGCAAAGGTGAAGGAGAGAACGTCCCATGGTTCGTATTCGATCAAAAATCAAAAGATACTATTATTGATGAAGCCGCAAAACAGTTGAAAGAAATTGCAATAGAGGATAGTTTACGCGCTGCCGAGCGAGTAAAACAAATAGGAGACAAACTTAAGAAAATGTTCAAAAAAGAGATGATGGAAAGACCTGAGCTAAAAAAAATTCTATCATCAATAAAAATAAAGATCACTAAAGAAGGACTAAGAATAGAACTAATTGAATCCAAAAATGCTCTGTTCTTTGAGGTAGGTAGTGCTAATTTAAGTAAGGACGCAAAAGAAATAATACGCGAACTTGCCTTAGAAATAGGTAAATTGCCCAATAATGTTGACATCGAAGGCCACACGGATAGCCGCCAATATGGATCAGGATCAATATATTCTAATTGGGAGCTTTCTGCCGACAGAGCAAATGCAGCCAGACGTTACCTTTCGAATAATGGCTTATGGGATGGACAGATAACAAAAGTAATTGGTTATGCTGACAGAGACCTACAAAACCCAAACAATCCCTTTGACATATCAAATAGACGAATCAGCATTTTAATTCGTCAATTGAAAGTAGATGATTTTTTACAGAATCAAGCTGAGACCTTTGATAATGAGCAATGAAGAAAAAATATCCATTCTTGTCGTTGATGACGAAGAAGCCATACTAATGGGATTGAAAGCTTTGATATCAAAGACTTTTCCCAAGGTTAGAATACTATCAACAGATAATGGCAATCGCGCCTGGCAAATAATTAATGCATACCATCCACAAATTATTATCTCCGACCTCTATATGCCGGGGCAATCTGGTTTGGAATTGTGTAAAAGAC
>CAYQTZ010000369.1:0-3402 GCA_964420565.1 uncultured Hyphomicrobiales bacterium | reverse complement strand
CCCTTGTGTTCCCCCTTAAAATTAAGGGGGATTTTCCGTGCTTACTCCCTCCCTTATCGTCAGATCCCGACTTGTTGGGAAAAGGGGGACTTTAGGGGGCTTTGGTTTTGCAATGGTCTCTAATCTCTATTACTGAAATATTATTTTACTGGTGTCAGATATTGTAAGTTAAAAATAAATTGGGATTTACCATTAATTTCAGTAAAAATTGCATCCCTGTCTATTATATTTTTAATATATTCTCAATAACTGCCGATTTATTTAACAGAATAAGTTTATATTTGTTATTGAATATGATTTTATTATATTAACATTAGGTTTGTAGGATAGATTTGATATTTGAATAATAATAATTAGAAAAACAATTAATCTTATGGCAAAAAAAGCAATACCACAAACAAGAAACGAAAACTGGATTGATATTGGTGATAAATACGCCGATGATGGCAATTACCAGTTGGCGATAGAAAGTTATACAAAGGCTTTAAAAAACAACCCGAGAGCTGGATTTGCATATTTTAAGCGTGGTAATGCTCACTTGGAATTAGAGAATTTCAGAGATGCTTTAACTGATTACAATAATGCAATAACTATTAATAAAGACTTTTCTTTTGCATATTACAAGCGAGGAATAGTAAACATTGAACTTAGGCAATACTCCTCGGCTATAGCAGATTTGAATAGAGCTATTGAAATAAATCCAGATTTTTCTTTTGCTTATTACCGTAGGGGTTATGTACGTTTTATCTCCAGAAAATTTGACCAGGCAATTGAGGATTTTGACAAAGCAATAGATCTAAGCCCCGGCTATTCACAAGCGCATCTTTACCGCGGGAATTGCAATTTCGAAAAGAAGGAATACGAATCTGCTATAATTGATTTCACGAGAGCCATAGATCTTGATCCAACAAATGTAAAAGCATTTACTACCAGAGGGCTGGCAAATTCTATAATGAAGAATTTCAATGCAGCTATCCGCGATTATTCCGCAGCGATATCAATAGATCCCGACAATGTGCTCGCCCTTAGTTACAGAGGTTTGATATATAGCCGCCAGAAAGAATTTGAAAAAGCTATTAAAGATTTCGATAAAGTGGTTTCGCTGAATCCCAAATCCGCTGATTCATATAATAACAGAGGTATTTGTAACTATCAAATGAAAAATTACGAAGCCGCTATCAAGGATTACGACAGAGCTATCGCTATTGATCCAAATTCTGCGAAAGTCTTTTTTAACCGCGGCAATTCAAACTATCATCTTAAGCAATACTTTGATGCCATTATTGATTACGATAAAGCACTGGATATAGAGCCCGGCATGACACTGGCTTATTATGCACGAGGCAACGCTAACTCAAATTTGGAGCAATACAAAGAAGCAATGAAAGATTTCACAAAAGCTATAGCGCTAAATACAAAATATATTCAGGCATATTTAGCACGCGGAAATGTTTTCATGAAAATGAGATATTATAAAAAAGCTTTGGAAGATTTTACTTTAGCTATTGAAATAAATCCTGAGCATCCACATGGGTACTTGAATCGAGGTATTGCTTATAGGGCTAATAATAAGCCCGAAGCTGCCGCATCGGATTTTCAGAAATTCCTGAATCTTCACGATAAGATAGATGCTACCTACGCACAGGTAAAGAGCTGGTTGAAGAAAATGGGTTATTCCTGATCAGCTCATATCTTCAATTAGTTTCATACCAATGGCAATAGCCCCATCTTCAGCTTTGCCTTTTGCTTCAACTAATTTGAATGTTTCGTGCTTATTGATTCTTTCTATTAGCATTCTCGAGAGCATTGTGTTAGCATCAATGATCCCACCCATCAGAGCTACTTGAATAGTCTTCGTTTTATAATCTTTTTTTAATGCCTCTAAAAGCTCCATTAAATGATATGCTGATCTCTGAATGATCTCAACACATACTTCGTCACCTGCTTCGGCTGTTTTCATTACTAAGGGTGTAAGCATGTGGTATTCAAATGCTCTTTCGCTATATGCTTTTACTATGGTTCGTGGATTGGATAGATCAATATAAGGGTTCATCTCTACGATCACTTTCGATAGTGTTGTCTTTTTCCCTCTGCCATCTAAAGCCCGAACAACGGCAGTGAGCCCCTCTCTGCCTATCCATGCTCCGCTACCCTCGTCGTCGAGCTCAATGCCCCAGCCGCCGCATCTTACAACCTTATTAGCAGAAACTCTACCGACGGCTATTGAACCGGTACCGACAATCATCACTATGCCAGGTTTCCCCTCGAGTGCTCCCTGTAAGGCAAGCTCAGCGTCGCTAATTACGAGAAGATCGTTAAGTACTATATCTCTGCCGCGGGCAAGCGTTTTTATTAGCTGGGCAGAGCGTTTTCGCTCTTCGTCAAGCCAAACACCTGCAAGCCCTATAACTACGGCATCAAGTTCAGCAGAGTCAATTCCTGATTGTGTGCAAAGATCAGCAATTACGTTTAGCAATCGTTCGCTTGATTCGCCGACTCCAACAGCTCCAATACGTGTTGTACCCGAGTTCGTTTTTGCAATTGTTTTTCCTCTTCTTCTTAGTATCCCTCGTGTGCGTGTTCCCCCTCCGTCAATACCAATTATGGTGTAGTCATAATTTTTGGCCATAGAGTTAATACCTTATCTTTAGTCTGTTAATTTTCAATTTTGTTCATAATTATCAATTAGTATGCCATATAATAGGATTCAATTCTGTAACTCATTAAAAAAATAAATTTATTGCTCTAATGGTGGCAACCATGCTTTTCTTTCCCATTCAATTAATTCGATTATTACGCTTCCTATATATACATTCATAGATGCTTTTACGGGAACGGCTGCTTCATCGTCGGTGAACCATCCCTTGAATTCACCGGATAAGCCATATAACCCAGTCCAGTCGGCTTTTCCTGTGAAATGAATTGTTTTTACAGGATGATCAAAGACATCAATTTCTACTATATCTTTTTTATTTAGAAAATTTATGTAAGTGAAAACGGTGTCTCTGTCCATTACAGTCGGTATTTTCACGTTTTTGCCTAAACGCAGATATTTACGGGCAAAAAAGAAAAGCGATAATCCATCGTTCCATCTTTTTTCTGTTTCATATTTTATATCCAAATATTTTTTTTGGTTATACCATTTCTCATTTAATACGCAGTTTTCATCGTAATTGAAAGTGATTTTCTGATAATCCCATTTGTCTTTCCATTTATTGCTGGCAGTGAAATACCGGGAGCACCCACAATCGGGGTCAACCCAGCTTCTGAAAATACTATGTAAGCTTAGAAATGGTATGCCGTCATAAGAGTGGATATTTGCTTTCGTTTTATATGTCAAAGTTTCGTCAATATTTTCAGTTTCCTCTGTAAATATCTCAATTCTACCGAGGTCAATGCCCC
>CAYQTZ010000368.1:0-3407 GCA_964420565.1 uncultured Hyphomicrobiales bacterium | reverse complement strand
ACTAAAAATTTCTGCTCTAAAGTTGATGATCCCGAGTCAGCAAATAACTCATTATTAGGTTTTGCATGAATAATATGCTCAACCTCAGAGTGATCTGCAACTTCCATCATGATCAGTCCAGGAGCCACCCAGAATTTTAGCTCACCTACAGGATGTAAAAAGATTGGTACACCAACTACATATTCTGTATGCTCGGCAAAAACTACTTCTCCCAATATGCCAATACCAATTAAGTGGTGCCACATTGGCAATCTGTATTCGTAATCGAGTCCCAGCGAGAAGTCCGTATGCTCATGCTCAAAACTGGATGTTAGCCCAGTAAAAAACGCAAGGTGATTCGCATGCACATGGCGATCTTCTTCTGAAGCCAAATAAGCATCTTCGGCAGGTTTTGTATGATCATTCTGTGCAAAGGCATTGAAACCACATAGAAAAAGAATGATAAGAATTATAGATATTCTCATACTACTCTCCAAATTTATAAATATTTTCGTCAAGCAGCACTGTAATATTAACTCCGAACATAATATACAGCTCACGATAACTTATTATATCGAAGGTAACTTCTGGCGAAATCATCAGCCATTGCTTATCTCTTCCGTAAACGTAAAAATCCCAATATCCACCGAGCCTCAACATGAAATTAGGTCGGAAGACCTTTTCTTTAAGTATCAGTCCATCAGCTCCTATTGGCTCACGAGTAATATTTTCACCATAAGAAACATTTTCGACAAAAGCTATACCCGGCGTAATGACAAAATTCAAATCGTCATGGAAAAAATCATGCAGATAAAAAGGGAAAGCAAGATTAAACTCAAAAGCATTAGAGAACATAAACTCAGTAAGCAATCCATATCCCAGCGAAGAATTCAATTTTGTCAATTCATAATTGAAACCAAATCGAAACCCAAACAGCCCTTTATCAACAATAGCATTGCTACCCAGTTTTAAGCTAATGTAATGCTTCCATGGAACAAAAAGATTACCCTCCTGTGCGATAATATTCGCACTAAAACCAAGTATCAATAGAGCTATAATGATATTTTTTTTCATCGTTTGTCAAATATTGTTATTAGGAAACTCTACAAAAATCAATAAAAGCTAATGAATTACAAATTCTTCTTAGATATTATGCATAAAAGATTTAATTTCGTACTTTATATTTAATCAATTTTCAAATAAATGGAAATATACATAAATCCAAGAAATTATGAAACTGTTTTTCTGCTAATCGGCAATATTACAGTTTTTTGGATAAGATTACATAAGTGTTTTTACTCATATATCAGAAGAATGCAGGAGGGAAAAAATGGAACAATTCAAAAATTACATTAACGGAAAATGGGTTCCAGCTAAGTCCGGCAAGACATTTCAGAACATCAGCCCGGCAAACTTAGAAGACGTAATCGGCGAGTTTGCTTTGTCAGACAAAGAAGATGTAGATGCTGCTGTGGCAGCTGCAAAAGAAGCTTTTAAAACATGGAAGAGGGTACCAGCTCCTAAACGCGGAGATATGCTGCGCAAAGCTGGCGACATATTCACACGAAGAAAAGAAGAGCTCGGAAGAATAATGACCCGCGAGATGGGTAAACCTACTTTCGAAACAGAAGGCGACGTACAGGAAGCTATTGATACTGCTTATTATGCTGCCACCGAAACCCGCCGTTTGTTCGGCAATACAGCTCCAAGCGAAATGGAAAACAAGATGAATCTATCTTTCCGCGTTCCAGTAGGTGTATGCGGAATCATTACTGCATGGAATTTCCCTGTAGCAGTTCCATCATGGAAGATATTACCTGCAATAGCAGCAGGCAACACGGTTGTCTATAAGCCATCAAAGGATTCTCCTCATTCAGGAGTTATTTTTGCAGAAATTTTAGAAGAAGCTGGCATCCCTGCTGGTGTATTTAATGTGCTGCTTGGTAAAGGTTCCATGGGTAACCATATAGTAGAGCATCCCGACGTAAACCTTATCGGCTTTACCGGCTCAACAAATATCGGCACAAAAATTGGAGAGATATGCGGACGTATGAATAAGATCTGCTCCTTAGAAATGGGCGGTAAAAATGCTCAGATAATCATGCCCGACGCAAATTTCGAACTCGCAGTAGAAGGTGCTTTGTGGGGAGCTTTTGGCACCACAGGACAGCGATGCACAGCAACATCAAGATTGATAGTCCATAAAGATTGCTACGAAGAGATCATTTCTTTGATGAAAGAACGCGCAGAAAAGCTGAAACTTGGCGATGGCTTGGTTAAAGGTACGGATGTCGGCCCGGTTATCCACGAAACCTCACTTAAAAATGTAGAATACTACGTTGACCTGACTATCAAAGAAGGTGGACGATTAGTATGCGGAGGCGAAAGAGCCACTCAAGGCGACCTCTCTAAGGGGTGCTTCTACAGACCAACTATATTTGCAGACATCACCACAGACCATACAATTTTCATGGAAGAAATATTCGGTCCTGTGCTGGCTATAACCAAAGCAGATTCATTAGACCACGCAATAGAATTGCAGAATACAACACATTACGGTTTGTCATCATCAATATACACACGCAACGTCAATGATTCCTTTAAGGCAATGCGAGATATTGAAGCCGGCATTACATATATTAACGCCCCAACTATCGGAGCAGAAGCCCATATGCCATTTGGCGGCGTAAAAGGCACCGGTAACGGACATCGCGAAGGTGGCTGGACGGTATTTGACATCTTCACTGAATGGAAAACTGTATATGTGGACTTTTCAGACAAGCTGCAAAGAGCTCAGATTGATAATTATTAATATGCTATAAATATTCATCCGATGGCTTGAAAGTCATCGGATGAATCAATTTATATAATTACTGCGATATCATAGTTTGCAAAATAATCCACGTAGCTCTCCTATATTTCGTTATGGGGCATAGAGTTATGAAATATCAAACGATGTCTTTAATAATTGGATAGCATATTGAGGAAAGAGAATTGAAAATGCTAGAAAATAATTGTATTTTGAGAAATATTTAATTTTCAATTTGAGTATTAGCTATGGACAGTAAAATTTCAGAGGTATTAAGAGATTTAAAAACAACAAAAAAGCTAAAGGAGAAGTTACCCAAGCTCTTCTATCTATCAGAGCTTGAAAGCTTGAGAGCAGGTAAAATTGGAATGGAAGTAGTGTTATGTCAACTTAATAAACAACAATAAAGAATGATTGTTCTACTTATAATTCAATTAACGAATAGATCAATCATTCCTGATTGATTGACAATTAGTATTGGACGTGACAGTAGGTACTTTAAAGGTGAAAACCTTGCCTCTCTTCTATACCAACTCCTCAACCTTCGAGATTACTTTGTATTCTACATCTTCAAATTCTTTAAAATGAGCTTTACCACATTTGATTTTGTAGGATTCAT
>CAYQTZ010000367.1:0-3420 GCA_964420565.1 uncultured Hyphomicrobiales bacterium | reverse complement strand
ATTATGCAGCTCATCTGTTTCTGTTACTATTAGCACTATTTTCCAAAGAAACAGCAATAGTCTTCCCCGCTATATGCTTTATTTATATTATACTTTTTAGTAAGAAAATGATGAAGCATAAACAAACATATTATTTAACAGCAGGATGGTTGATATTGGGCATTTTATGGTTTTATGTAAGGACTGAAGCGATAGGTTTTAACTGGAGAGAAGGCGATTTTGGATTTGTGCAGTTATTTAATAATGCACTTGTTGTCCCTGAATTAATAGCAAAATTATTTATTCCATTTTTTATCATAGTGCTTTCCACATTTAAAATATGGACAAGCGCCGCCGGTATATTGATCATTGCGGGATTCATATATCTGGCTGCAAAAAACAAATCAAAAAAGTCGGCTTATATGCTATTTGGAGCAGCTTGGTTCATATTCCTCATCATTCCGGGCACTATGTACAGCCATTTTCACTCAGAATTCTTCTATGATTATTTAGACCACAGAGCATATTTGCCAATGATAGGTGTTCTGATATTTCTTGCTGTGTTAGTACCCCGCAGTTGGGTAGATATTAGCAAGAAAAAGATTTTACTGCTAAATGCATTAGTACTATTATTCTTTGCCGGATATAATCTGGTACAACAAAGAAATTATACTGATCCAATAACTTTCTGGACATCTGCTGCTAACTCAAACCCCAAAGTAGCCGGCTTTCATCTTGTCCTTGGCGAATTATTGCTACGAAGCGATAGATTCAAAGAAGCAGAACGCCAATTTCTGATCAGTATGAAATACAAGCCAGAAGTGATTGACTCATATTGCTATCTTGGCGAAATATACGATAAGCAGAAAAGGCACGCAAGAGCGGTCAACGTGCTAAGAATGGGGGTAAAAGTTGATTCAATGAATTACTTTGCATATAATACTATGGCTAAAAACTATTTTGCTTTGAATATGTACAACGAAGCTATAGCAGCATGGGAAAAAGCTTATAGAATTGATAGTAATAAAATTAACATTTTGAATTATATTATAAAAGCATACTCTTTAGCCAATATGCACGAGCAAGCATTGCCATATATTGAAAAAATGCTATCACAAGCCGATACTGACCAAAGCCAGTTTGTAGCCGAGTTTTATTTTCAATGGGCTGCTTCGGAAAACGTAAAAGATATAGCCTCAATTATGAATTATTTAGAAAAAGCCATCAGCTACGATCAATCAGCAAAAGCAATGAACAGAGCCGGTATCATTCTGATGGAGAAGAATTTTCCCGAGCAAGCTCTGTCATACTGGCAAAAAGCTCTGCAAATTGATCCCTCGGATGTTTTGTTGCTAACTAATCTCGCACAGTATCATTCAAGAATTTCAGGGGACTTAATAAAAGCTAAGCAATATGTCAATAAAATAAAAGAAGAAGGCGGAGATGTGCCACCACAATTAATGGACATGTTAGAATAGAATTAACATTATGTCAATATATTTTAACAGTTTTATATGTAACCTTGATTTTCTCTATAGTCAAAGCAGCTATATAAACCATTTGAACTTACAGACTACAAGTATTTGCAAGAATTTACCGACTGTAAAAAATTGAAAACAAAAAAGTATTGATAAAATAATAATTCCTGATTATTGATTTTATTCAATCAGTATCATAACTTAGATGAATATGATGTATCTCATTTTAAATCAACTAAATACTATCCATGCTTTATATATTATAGCAATCAAATAACGGAACTATATTATAATAAATAAAGTACAGATAATCGAAAAGCAATAGACAGAACTTAGTTTTATCACTATAAAGACTTACTCAGCAGCAGAGTATTGTCTATATTCCATAGCAGCAAACGCATATAATAGCTGTTAATAGTAAAGTAATAAGCCGGAGAAAATGTAATGTGTATAAGTTTAAACACTGTGTAATAAATCTGACAATGAGCCATTGCTATCAAGTTTCATTGTATTAAAACCCAGTTTGGTAGCTGCTTTAATATTGATTTCGGTATCATCAACGAACAAAGTCTCTTGCGGAATGTATCTGCTATGCTTAATAACATACTCAAATACATCAGGATCAGGTTTTCTGAGTCCCATATCAAACGAGAGATAAAGATTGTCAAATAAGCTGAACATCTTTCTGCATTCCGGCTCAAATCTCTCAAAGTGCAGTTTAGAAGTATTGCTAAGTAAACTTACATTTGAATTTTTTGATAATATACCAATAATTTCTGCCGCTTCATCTGACACGCCAACCAAAATGCTATTCCAACTGGCATCAAACTCCTCATCTGTGCAATTGAGCGAGAAGCCTTCTCTGATATGCTCTCTAAAAAGGTCCGTAGATATTGATCCTTTCTCATAAAGATCAACAGCTTCATGAGCTATAAGATAATCAATATCAATATTATCAAAGACTGATTTAATTCCGGAAAATTCACGAAAACGAAGCAATGCATTGTTGATATTTATATTATATAACACTCCGCCGAAGTCAAACAAATAATTATTATATTTCTTCATACCTATTATAAATCCTTTTTTTGTAATCTTGCCATAAAAAAACCATCGCAGCCATGTTCATAAGGATTAAGCGAGAGAGAAAAGTCATTATCGCCAACACCATCAATACTAAAATCAGATTTATTCAGGTGAGGTAAAATAGGGGAAGTTTCAAAATCTCCGGATTCGCTTAAGAATTTCTCAATAATCAAATCGTTTTCCTCAGGCAAAATTGAGCAGGTAGAATAAACTAATACGCCACCCGGCTTAACGAACTCAGAATATTGTCTGATAAGACTTAATTGTTTGCGAGCGATTTTGGCGATCAGCGATCTGTCCAATTTCCATTTTAGTACAGGAGACCTGCGAAAAGTGCCACTTCCTGAGCATGGTGCATCTATCAGTACATAATCGAAACTATTGAAAAGCGATTTATTCTGCATCAGATTTTTTGCGAGTATAGTTTGAATAGAATTAAAGCCTGATCTATTCGCTCGCTTATTCAGCTCTTTCAACTTCCTGAGTTCAATATCAGCAGCAAAAATATTTCCTTTGCTATTTTGCAAAGAAGCGATATGAAGAGATTTGCCGCCAGCCCCTGCACAGGCATCAAGTACCGAAGAGCCTGGTTCAGGGTCAAGAATCATACTGATCATCTGGCTTCCTTCGTCCTGAACTTCAAAAAATCCATCAGTAAAAAGTCTGTTTTGGCGTAAGTCAATTCGTTTTTCAACAATAACAGAAAATGGTGATAAAGAACCCTTGTGGCAAGGTATATCCTGAGACTTTAGCATAGAAACTACATTATCAACAGAGATCAGATTGGTGTTAACTCTAAGACATAGTGGAGCCGGGAAAAGCATGCTATCAGCTAACTGGCAGCAATTAGTCCAGCTTCTTTGGTGATATTTACTAT
>CAYQTZ010000366.1:0-3430 GCA_964420565.1 uncultured Hyphomicrobiales bacterium | reverse complement strand
GTCAGTGTTTCTGCAAGAACTATTGGCGATATATGATCATCTTTTAAATATTGCTGAAGAGTTTTGTCTGATTGAATAATTGAATACGGTCGGAGCTCATCCAAAGAATATATGCAGTAAAAGAAGCTATCTCCGAACCTGTCATATAAATGCTCAGATGTTTGCACCAGCGAGCCGTTCTTAGCTTCAGTAGAAAGATTATTATCTGCAATAATCAATATTACAGAAAGTAATACTATCGCCGGAAGAAAAAATAAAAACTTTTTCATGATCTTACCTTTTATAGAAATTTATTATATATTTCCCCCACCAATTTTTATGCCATTACAAATCTTTCTGCTGCTTTGTATAATTATGAATATAAAATAATTTTTTATAAATCAAAATTTATTCTTAGTTAAGATACGGGGAACTTAGAAATTTGTTACTTTAAGAAAAATATTTTGTACAAATTCTGAAATACATGATTAAAAAAAGAATAATAGTTACTGGTGCTTCACGAGGGATTGGCAGAGAATTAGCTTTGAAATATGTTCGTCTCGGCAATCACGTTGTTATGATAGCTCGCAACGAAGACCAGTTAATTATGAATACTAAAGTAGTCAGTAATTCCTCTGGAAAAGCAGATTACATAGCTTGTAACATTGCCGATAAAGACCAGCTTCATTCAGCTATCAAAAATGCCATTATAATGATGGGCGGCATTGATATTGCTATATTAAATGCTGGCATTAGCGAGAAAAATCCATTAGCCGACTTCGATGCAAACAAACTAAGAAATGTATTCGAGGTAAATTTCTTTAGTGTCGTCAATGCTTTTGATGTTTTGATACCAATTATGAAAAGCCAAGGGGGAATAATCGCTGGAGTTGGATCGTTAGCCGATGCAAGAGGTTTGCCTGGCTCGGTGGGTTATTCTGCAAGTAAGATAGCGCTTTCTCATTTCCTTGAGACTGCACGCATCGAATTACGAAAGCATAATATTAGAGTTATCACTATAAAACCTGGTTTTGTAAGAACCGATATGACTGCAAAGAACAAATACCCAATGCCATTTATAATGGATGCGGGCAAAGCGGCAGATATAATAATAAAAAGAATTAATAGTGATAATAATCGCATTTATTTCCCTGTAATACCCTCTTTTTTGAATTATTTAAGCAAAGTGATACCATCAAAGCTAATGGAATGGATATTATTTAAATGGAAAATCGTTTCAGAGCATTATGAAAAAAAATGAGATAAATACTGGCTCATATCAAATATTTATGAAGCTGACAAAAGACTCAGTTATTACTATCGGAGCTTTGGGAGAAAAGCTCTTCAGGAAAGGATATTATATTTACACTGGAAGCTCCATGAAAAATCTTAAGCAAAGAGTGGAACGCCACAAAAGAAAACAAAAGAAAATGCACTGGCATATAGATTATTTATTGCAAAATAATAATTTAGAAATTATTGAAATCAAAGTATTCCCATCTTTTCGCAGAGAAGAATGCGAGAGAAATTTGATATTACAAAGTATGCCAGAGTCTGAAATACCCGTAAATGGCTTTGGTTCATCTGATTGCAGTAAATGCACCTCACATTTGATATATTTCAAGGAATTGACTTGACTGATGGCTATATCATTGTCTCAATTTCACAGAACAAAAATTCCTGACTGCGGTCAACCAACAAAATTTCCTTTCGACTGGAAAAAATTGCCAAAAATGAAACCTCTATGAAGATTCCGTGTTAATTATTAATAGAAAGTAATCGAAATAGGATTATTAATTATAATTTTATTAATTCGTCCTAAGATTAAGAGATAAAAATATGTATATTAATAATTTGAGAATTAAACGAAAATGAGAATAAAGGATATGAGAATATTAATAGCAATTGTATTGTTTGTTTTTGCAACTGAATTATCGGCACAGATAAAGGGCGAAGCTCCCCCTGAAATGAAGGACACTGTTTTCATTTTTAATTCGCCCAGACCTTTGATTACATCCATAGACATAGAAAAGCAGCTATCTGGTGCGTTCGGTTTCGATCTGCTATTTTCAGGGCATGGCTTCGGTGGTGGAATATTTTACGAAAGAAAAGTAAGTGAAAACTTAAATCTATTCTCAAGTTTTCATATTTCAGGCGCTAGAAATTCTGACGAATTCGAAAGCCAGTGGGACCGCGTAAAGCGTACTTATGTGGTGCCAAATAAGATCAACCGGCTTTTTATGTTTCCGCTATTCGTTGGAGCAAATTATTTTGTATTTACCGAAGAGCTGGCTAAATCGCTTATGCCTTTTATCAGTATCGGAGTGGGGCCTACTTTTATACTTTCCACTCCATACAGCAAAGAGTTTTTTAGCTCCTTCGGATCCGCAAGTGCTTACACCCGGTTTGGAAGCTATATCGGCTTCGGAGCAGATGTAGGTGGAGCAGGAGAATCGCTAATGTCAGTTAATATAAAATATTACTATATACCTTTTGGTGGGGAAGGTCTGGAAAGTATAAAGAATTTACCTCTTACAGATTTCGGGGGTATTTTTCTTTCATTATCAGTAGGAATGAGGTTCTAAAATTTTTGATATATAATTTTTTTACTTAACTTATAAAGCTTTAGAAAAAATTTGAAATTTAGTATTTGTTTTTAAATATATTTGAATTGGGAGACACAATGAAACGATTTGTACTTTTCGCATTCGCATTCTTAATTGGTTCCTTCATTATTGTTCAGGACTTATCGGCTAAGAAGTTCAAAAAGCCGACAGCCGAGGAAATGCTCTATAACTCTGCTCAGGGCAGGGAGTTCTGGATAGCTGTTCCTCCAAATGAAGCAGATGGGCAGCCAATTGGCAACACAGAACCTATTTCTATTGACATTTATGTTACTTCAGCTTATGATTGCGAAGTAACCCTGGAAGTACCCAATATGGGGCATATCAGAACTAAGAAAGTTGATGCCTTCAAAGTAACTACTTTCCGTACAGGCGATGGCGAAACCAGTTTCGACTGGGAAATCCGTAGTAGCGATGAAGTTACCAATAAAGCTGTTCGACTTTCTGCCGATCAGCCCATATCTGTATATGTACTTAGCAGAAGAAATGTAACATCAGAGGGATACCTTGCTATACCTATTTCTGCCTGCGGGACAGATTATATGCACCTTGGATACTATGATTTCATGGAAAATAGTTATGGTGGTGAATATCGCGGAAGTGGATTCATTATAGTTGCTGCAGAAAATAATACAAAAGCATTTATAAGCTTAAAAGGTGTTGGCGGGCATTATCCTAATGGCTATGTAGAAGGAGATAGAAAAAGACAGATAGGTGAATCATATGAAGTAACTTTACAACGAGGTCAAACGTATGCTGTATTTGGATCAGGTAAAACCAGAGGAGTTTTTGATCTCTCCGGAACAACTGTTAGAACAAACAAAGCA
>CAYQTZ010000365.1:0-3431 GCA_964420565.1 uncultured Hyphomicrobiales bacterium | reverse complement strand
GGAGTTTCCTGAGAATTCCCTCCCCTTCGGGGAGGGTTAGGGTGGGGTTCTCTTCAAAAAAAGTCGATTAACAACGAAGTTTTAGTTTCATTGGAGCAAGGAGTTGTGAGATTAAGATCCTCTATGCTGTGGGGTACTCAGAGAAGTAGTGATATTAGAATATGCCTCGGTTAATAACTATCTCCAGCCCAAACTGCCAGCTTTTCCATTCGGCATTATCAGTAATATTTATAACGGGAATACCAGCCGTTAACGATATTGTGCTATAAGTGCTAAGCCCAAGATCGATATCATACCCTAATCTCACTTTGGGAAGGAAATAAAATTTTGTCAGATCTGATATCCTGCCTTGCGATACTATTCTTTCAGACCATGGAAAATATACGGGTTTGAGCACTTTTTCAGTTATTTTATTGCTGTTACTAAGCGTTATGCCCAACATCATACTCAAGCCATAATGAAAATGTGAGGCAGGAAAATCCTTTTTTGCACCTATTTCTAAATTAAGGTAATCTATGCTCGATTTAAGTTCGTTTTCATAGAATAATGTGTCCGTAACCCGTATTTCACCCATTCTTTGCTTTGTAAAAGTATGCCCATCCATAGTATAATTCAAATGTGCGAATAAAGCCATGTCTGGAAAATACCAATATTCAGCAGCTAACCCATACGAATTCCCCCAACCCGAGCCAGACGAAAACTTACAGCAATCAAACACTTCGCCTTCGTCCAAACGAATGTTACCATTATTATTAATAAATGATACACCAGCATTTATACCGATAAAAAATTCAGGATATTTCATAGGCAACCGTGAGGAATACTGCCAGTTGAATCCCTGGCTATTTGCTCCCACGGCAGATAATATCACAACTAATAATATTAGAATGATCCGATATCTCACTTTGCCACCACAAATCTTTCCACCTGCGTAAAGCCCAAAGCTCTGAAGTATATCAAATACACACCAGGCGATAGCGATGAACAATCTATATTCCTTTCGTAATCGCCTTTCGCAAGAAATGAATCTTCTAAGCCAAGCACCTTATTACCAAATGAATTATAAACAGATATCTCAACTTTCGCATCTATGGGTGTGTGAAAGAACACTGCCGCTTTGTTTTCTGCAGGATTAGGATTGACTTTCGATAAAAAGTACATTTCATCTGGCAAAGCTACAGTTTTATGCTCAAGTCCACATATTGAATCAAGAGTAAAACTGCCATTTTTAATATTCGGATTAAGCGCTTTAGGACAGTTGCCATCGCCAAATATAGTATTCAGAAACGTTATTGGCGTTGATCTCTCATTACCAAGATAGGTGCTGAATCTCAAAAATATTAAAGTATCAGAGAATCCAAAATTCGTTCCTGCAGGCATCTCTATGCTAATACTCAGCTCCTGCTTTTCAATATCTTCGCTAATCTCGATAGATTTTGCTCCGTCTGAGCCAGTACCGAAGCTCTGATGAGCATGGTATCTAAGCAAAGTGTTGTTATAAGATAGTTTACAATCAAATGTCCTGGCTCTCCATATCCTATCCTTTTCAACATTTATTGGAAAAGTCAGGACTCTACCTGTTTTAGATCTTAAATCGGGTAAAGAAATATCTACTGGATATGGTTCTATTCCGCGGGCTTTCAAATTAAGTTCGAAAGTATCAAGCGGAGATGTCGAATTTGAAACAAAAACGAGTTTCCACTGAAAAAGAGTATCCGGCGATTGTGCCTGAGTCGAAAAAGAAATATTAAATAGCTTTTGCTCGCCTGCAGGAATTTCTAAATTATCAATATCAATGTGGAATGGCGAAGGTGGCTGCGGTTGCAGATATATGTCAGCGATCCGTAAGTCTGTGTTTCCAGCATTAGCAATAAACACAGAGGTGTCCCTGCGAGTAGGGCAATCTCTATGGATCACTATGTTGCCAAAGTCCACAGTATCGTCTGCAAAACTGATGATAGGCTCAATTGCTTTTGCTTTAATATAAAATATCACCTTTTCTGCACTTCTGGGATAGCCATATATATGCCTGTCCTTAATATCGCTTTCTAATTCATATCTTGCTAAATAATCACCTTTTATTGGTGCAGAAAACCTTAAAGTAAAACTGCGAACAATGCCCGGCTTCAGATATTCGCCTGATGCAAACAAATACTGAAGTAAAGTAAAATTCTCATCCTCAATTTCAAAATTATTTTTGTAGATTCCTTCTGATATTGCTCCGAAAGGGATATTCCCGTCATTTCTTACAGATACTATCACATCTCTATCTGTACCTGCTTTTACATTCCCAAGATCAATAGTATCGCCAGAAATTTTTCCTCCTTCTACATTTACTATGCTTAAATTCTGCTGAGCGCCAAACCCCTGCACTTTAATCTGTGTTTCATCAGTAGAATCGGGATGTTCAACCGGGTGCGGCTTATATCTCAATATCATAATAGCAGAATCTGGACCGGGGTTTTCGGGGTAGTAAGTAAATCTGTAATCCTTAGTAGTATCCCTCGGGAAATTATAGTCAAAACCATATCCGTAATAATCTATTTCGGCGTCGGGATTAATTCTTAAGAAAAGCTCCGCTTCGATACGTATGTCTTTCCGAGCTAAATTCTCGGCTTTCCATAACTTTTCTAATGTTTGAGGCGGTTTAACGTAAACAGTATCAAAATTGACTACTTCATCAAAAGAATCTATATACTTGATAGTCTTTTTAGCTATAATTATAAAATCTTTAAATTCTATCATATCACTCTCGTTTAGAGGATCAGAAACATTATCAGGATCGTAAATACCCAAACGTACAGCGCAATGCTTCTTACCGGGAGGATAGGCAATCAAAGACTGACGGGCAAAATATTTGATCATAATCTCTTTCTTTTCGCCAGAGCCAATTATCGATGGTATGTCGCCACCACGAATTCCAAATTCCTGAAATTCATCGGGATAACCCTCTAACAGCTTTATAGCAAACGATAGATGGCTATCTCCTATCTTTATATCTGTATCTAATTGATTGTCAATAATAAAAGTAGTTTCCAAAGAATCGTATATTTCCCGCTCTAAGTCAACCAAACAGATGCCCATCTTTATAGTGTCAGAACCAGATGCAGGATTGGTAATCATTTCTGCATTTAGCAGATGAACGGAGAATAGCAGCAAGATGAATACCTTACTCGCGTACGATCTGTTCTTTATATTTAAAATATTTTCTTTAATGATCATATTAACTAAAACGATAAATAATGCTGAATATTATCAATAGCAAATTTAATCAATTATACGATAAAAAGAAATGTCATTGCTATACTAAATCTTAAACACTATTCTTGATTTTTTTGCGTCAAATCAAAAAAGATAAATACTACTGTTAAAGGATAATATGAAGAAGTTAATATTTTCTATGAGTTTTTTGATAATATTTTCATTTACTG
>CAYQTZ010000364.1:0-3444 GCA_964420565.1 uncultured Hyphomicrobiales bacterium | reverse complement strand
CTTTGGTCCATCAATTTCCCGGCTTTCATACGGTACTATGGGGACGCTAAGACTGCCTTCGCTCATCTCCCTTCCTCGCTTCGACTCGGTTGGGATACCACATCCGATGTCCACGTCTTTCTTTCTGCGCGCACTGCGGGCCGACGTGCAGGCTCGAGTGCCAGGATCTTGTTTCCCGAGGTACCCTTGACCCCCGTAATTATCGGTGTGGAAGCGGGAGGCTCTCCCGTGTTTCCATGCGATCCTCCTGTCTCTGATGATCCCTTAGACCCCGACCGAATCAATACTCCTTGTCATTTGCGTCGTATTGATGTTGCGCCAACAGACGTGAAAGTTAACGCTTCGATTTCGAATCAGCTTACGAGGCTCAATAAATCACCTTTGACAGCTGCTGTTTACGCTTCATGCCGACATCTCTGACGACTATGCAAAACTTGGCTTTGGTGGCTGACCTACCTTGCCATTCAGGATTTTAACCTGATGGATCGCTAATGGGTGTTTCAATTCAAATACGCCTATTTCCTCACCCAATGGACTTTTCACGGCGCAACAGAACTCCTTGCTCCAATGAAACTAAAATTTGTTTGCATATCGCGTTTCTGGAATTTGAAACTTATGAATTCAAAAAAAACGCCTCTTGATAAAATTATTTACCAAGAGGCGCTTTTAAAATTCATAGTGCAGTATTATTTTCTTGCACTAATGACTTTCAGCAGATTTCTCATTTCTCTGACTTCTTCTTTTGCCAGGGCTTTTTCTTCTGGTGTCTCTGCATTCTCATATTTATTATTAGCGACAGAAAGCTTTTCTTCAGCTTCTTTTTCGTCATAATCGGCGGCATTTTTAGCATTGTCCACGAGTATAGACACTGTATTTTTCCTTACCTCAGTGAAACCTTTGGTAGTGGCGAAATATATAGTTTTATCCTGCTCGTCAACGATTTTCACCACACCAATATCAAGAGATGATACTATAGGTGCGTGGTTGTAAAGCACCTGAAAAGGGCTTTGCGAGCCGGGAACTGATACAGATACTGCCTTGCCGGAAAATATCACCTTTTCTGGCGAAATTATCTTAACGTCGAGTAGTTTATTTGTATCCATTTTACTTCGTGATAGTTAATTTAAAATTTCAGAATTATCAGTTATCCTCTTTTTTGAATCTATCCCATACTTCATCAATTGAGCCTGCATAAGCGAAGTATCCTTCGGGGACTTTGTCGAGTTCGCCGTTCAGGATTGACTTGAAACCTGAGATAGTGTCTTCGATCTTTACGTAAACACCTTTGTAACCTGTGAACTGCTCGGCTACGTGGAATGGCTGCGAGAAGAACTTTTGTATCTTACGTGCTCTGTAAACTGTAAGTTTGTCTTCGTCGGAAAGCTCGTCCATACCGAGAATGTTGATGATATCCTGCAGATCTTTATATGTTTGGAGCACTCTTCTCACTTCCATAGCTGTATCATAGTGGTCGTCGCCGATTATATTGGGATCCATAATTCTGGATGAAGAATCGAGAGGATCTACAGCAGGATAAATACCCAGCTCTGAAATCTGCCGCGAAAGCACTGTTTTAGCATCTAAGTGAGTAAATGTATTTGCCGGAGCAGGGTCTGTCAAGTCATCAGCAGGCACGTAAACGGCTTGTACTGATGTGATGGATCCTTTATCTGTTGAGGCTATTCTTTCTTCTAGCTCGCCAAGCTCGGTAGCCAATGTTGGCTGGTAACCAACGGCTGAGGGCATACGTCCGAGAAGGGCTGATACCTCAGAGCCAGCTTGGATAAAGCGGAATATATTGTCAATAAATAGTAATACGTCTCTGCCTTCTTCGTCGCGGAAATACTCTGCAAGAGTCAAAGCAGATAGAGCAACTCTGGAGCGTGCTCCCGGAGGCTCATTCATCTGCCCAAATACGAGTGCTGTTTTATCTATAACGCCTGATTCTTTCATCTCGAGATAAAGGTCATTTCCTTCACGAGTACGTTCTCCGACTCCTGCAAACACTGAAAGACCACCGTGGTGGGTAGCAATATTGTGAATAAGCTCCTGAATAATAACAGTTTTACCCACACCGGCACCACCGAACAAACCAGTTTTACCACCTTTTGTAAATGGCTGGATCAGGTCAATAACCTTGATACCTGTTTCAAACATGTCTTTTGTTGTGCTTAAGTGTGAAAATTCGGGAGAGGGGCGGTGAATAGAATTTCTCAACTTGGTTGTGATCTCTCCTTTGCCGTCAATTACATCACCAGTGATGTTGATCATTCTGCCGAGTACGTCTGGACCTACGGGAACGGATATTGCTTGGCCGGTATCAAAGACATCCATACCGCGTACCAAACCATCAGTAGAGTCCATTGCGACCGAGCGAACACGGTCTTCTCCAAGGTGTTGCTGAACTTCGCACACCAAGGTGTTCTCCTCACCGGTTTCAGGGGATCTTCTTTTAATTTCTAATGCATTAAGCACTGAGGCAATTTGGCCTTGGGGAAATTCT
The DNA here is from genome assembly GCA_964420565.1 of uncultured Hyphomicrobiales bacterium. Lineage (GTDB taxonomy): Bacteria > Bacteroidota > Ignavibacteria > Kapaibacteriales > UBA2268 > CAYQTZ01. The sequence continues at coordinate 941 of CAYQTZ010000364.1, read as the reverse complement.
ACGTCAACGACGGGGCCAATGACTTGTACAATTTTTCCTACGTTCATGTTGGATATTCCTCTAAAATGTAAAGAATTTATATTATTTATTACTTTTCAAATATACTACGGCAATAACAAATATCTTAAAGTGCAAGTTAATCAATAATTCACTATTAGACAATCCTATTTAGTGTATCAATTATATTGAATTGTAAGAAATAGTATTTTGTAATCGAAAAGTTTTTAATCCACGGTTTATAGTAAGCCGCTGTAACTTCTATTTTTCAGTGCATTTTACTGCAATAGCCGTCAGATCGTCGTACTGTGGGCTTTCTCCGGCAAATGCTCTGATCTCATTTATCAGGTATTCAAGAAATTTTTCGGGGGACAGCTTTTTAATAGCAGGCAGGTATTTCTTCAATCTTATTTCGTTAAATTCTTCGTGTCTTTCGTTCATTGCTTCGGTTACTCCATCGGTGAACATTAGGATATTATCGCCGGGATATAAAGCTACTTTTCCTTCTGCATATTCTACTGCTTCGTCCATAAAACCAAGTATCATGCCGCCTTCGGTTAGTTCTTCTAAAGAGTCATCTTCTCTGAGTACGTATGGAGGATTATGCCCGGCATTTACGTATTGTAACTCATTTTTATCAATGTCAAGTATTCCACAGAAAAATGTTACGAATTTTTCTGCTGATGTGTTTTGGTAAACAATACTATTAAGACGGCTTACAAGATCCTGCAGATCCAGCGATAGCGGCACCAACACACGCAAAGCCGCCTGAAGGTTAGCCATCAGTAGCGAAGCAGGCATTCCTTTACCGGAAACATCTGCTATGGCTAAAAGAAGTCTGTTGCCGTCTAACTTTATTAAATCATAATAATCGCCACCCACCTGACGGGATGGCAAGCTAATGCCTGATACCTCATATCCGCTTAGTTCTGGCGTTTCTTTGG
>CAYQTZ010000363.1:0-3450 GCA_964420565.1 uncultured Hyphomicrobiales bacterium | reverse complement strand
AAGCCGTCTGGAAGCTTCCTGCTGGAGCGAACTTGTAGTAAAGGGAGCGTATGGCTTGCGATTGACGTTTTTCTTAAGTATTTCGTCAATGGCAAAATCTTCCTTGCGAATGCGAGCCATCAGGTCTTCAGCCTGCTGGTCGGATTTAATGTAATGGAGTTTGGCGAGATTGCTGTCAATCATCTCCTGTTCGCTCTGATCTTTGGATTTAGCCGAACCCTCAGGATTTTTAATATTTTTCCCATCAAAAGAAAAAAGCCGTGCATTCAGTTCTGCACCAATTTCAGTCTTGAATTTTGCAAGGATTGACCAATAATCTATTGGTGAAAATGCCTGTATTTCTTCCTCTCGTTCGCATAGAAGCCGAAGGGCAACGGATTGAACGCGACCTGCAGATAATGCCTTAGAAGTAACCGAAAGCATAGCTCTCGATAGAAAAGGCGATACCTTGTAACCAATAAGTCGGTCCATCACCCGGCGAGCCTGCTGGGACATAAAGAGCGAATCATTGATCTCTAAAGGATTTGCCAAGCCCTTTTTGACTCCCTCCTTGGTTATTTCATTAAACAAAACACGCTTAACGTTATCATTTTTCTTTTTGACTTCGTTAGCTATATGCCATGCGATAGCTTCTCCCTCGCGATCAGGGTCAGTTGCTATCAGCACTTCTTTGGCATCTTTGGCTATTTTGTTCAATTCTTTTATAATGTCGCCTTTACCGCGAATAGTAACATATTTTGGTTCAAAGTCCTGATCCACATCAACCCCAAGGCGATAAGTGATCAGATCCTTGATATGCCCCACCGAAGCTTTGACTATGTAACTTGAGCCCAGATATTTATTTATCGTTTTTGCTTTTGCGGGAGATTCTACCACTACCAACTTTTTGCTTGCCATAATATTTTGCCTTTGTTTTCAAATTTCAAAAAATAAGAACTACTAATATACGAAAATCATTAATTCTAACAACTATAACACTAAACATTCATATTGTTCGTTTTAATCTCGAAACTAAACGATATTAAGGGTATATTATTACTGTTAATTTTAATAAATAAAATATTTCGATCAGATTAATCACAAATATAAGGAGCACATTATGGCATTACTCGTAGGCGACAAAGCAGCATCATTTAACAGTATTGCTTTAGTGGGCGGAGACGCTTCCAAATTAACACCACAAAATGCTTTCATTGAAATAAAAAACGAAAATTATAAAGGCAAATGGGTTGTACTTTTCTTTTATCCACTTGATTTTACTTTTGTTTGCCCAACAGAGATAGAGGAATTTGGTAATAAATATGATCAATTCAAAGCTCTGAACTGTGAAGTAATTGCGGCATCCACAGATAGCAAATTCTCGCATTTAGCATGGAGAAGTTCGCATCCCGGGTTGAAGGAATTGCCTTTCCCCATGATTGCAGATTTTACTGGCGAGGTTTCCCGCAACTTCGAAATTCTTAAAGAGGATACCGGATACGCACTAAGAGGACTCTATATAATTGATCCTGACGGCAATCTTCAATATTCAGTGATCCATCCTGAGAATGCAGGGCGAAACACTAATGAAGTGCTGAGAGTACTCAAAGCTTTGCAGTCAGGCAAGCTGACCCCATGCAACTGGGAAGAAGGCGACGACACATTGGATTAATTGAACATAAATTTTTATTAACATGCCATATCTTTATCAAGGTATGGCATTTTTTTATGATTTATCCCGCGTAAAACACCATAAGGCCTTTACAAAACATAAAAAGATAATTTAATTCCGCAAATCCATTGCTTCCAATTTGAATTTTCGAGAATGCTATTTAGCTGATATGAATAGTAAGCGCTTATACCAAAATTAATTTGATTTTCCACAAACCAACCGATCTCAGCATCAAAATATGATCTGAAGAAATTAATGTCAACAAGTTGCCTGTTATCAATTATTCTCAACGTATCTGAACCATTTTTATATCTAAGTATATCATTGTTGTTTTTTATTTGTAAATATTGTGTAGCCGAACTGCTTAGGGGAACAGCCACGGAAAAACCCAAATACAAAGATAAATATTGCTGTAATCCCAGAGCGGCACCACCAAGATATTGATCACTTGATCCAAGGATCTGTATGAGCAGTCCTGCCCCCGGTTTGATTAGCGTTTCATCGTTATATACTATGGTTCTTTCTATAAATTCTTCTGGTGAATCATTATCTAAATATAGAAGCTTTTTCTCAGAATATAGAACTTCTCTATTTAAATCATAAGCTACGTTAAATCTAAAATCTATAGTATAATTAGTATGATAGTTTACATCTATAGCTAAGCGATAATGATAATTGACAGGATGATCTGGATAGAAAATATCTGAATTTTTATATCTTATCTTAGCTCCGTCCAGCCCAAAAAACGGGGTAGGTTTAAAATTCTCGCGGCTAATGAAGCTATTTGATTGAATTATATTGCTTTGACTAAGGGTAATCCCTCCTCCAAGAATTAATCCCACAGATATAGTATTGCCAGTAATAACAGGGAAAAGCTCAAATTTCGAGTTCCCTTCGTTTCCATAAGCTATTGCAAATAGGAACATCAATCCAGGAATTATAATAGTCGGATATACGCAATATTTCAAGCTGAATTTCATTTTATCAAGACAAACCTTTCGGTAATAGTGCTATTATCTGTTTTCATCAGAAGATAATAAAACCCTGATGATAATTGGTTTATATCTATCGTTAATTCTGTTTTACCATATCGAAGATCATTATATTCGATCAATTTTATATTATTACCAGACATATCATATAATTCAAAAGAAATATCAGAATCCTCCCACAGATAGATTGCCACTTTCATTTCGTTCTGTAACGCAGGGTTGCCTTTAATAATAAGTTCCGGCATACGATAATATGGAATGGTGCCATTTTCGGTATTAATGTGGATCTTTCCCTTAAAATCATCAATAGTTTTTCCGTTTAAAAGCATTCCACTAAAATCAATATAGCATAAGCTGTCTCTGCCTGCTAAGGTATAGCCGCATAAATAAAAAAGAATGTCGGAGAATGGGTCTTCGTTAACTTTAGATAAGGAAATGCTAAAGCTATAAGCAGAATCGTTGATATTTATTAGATTCTGATCGATGATCTTCATATTAGAAGGTGTATCGAAAGCTACCGGATAAAACAAAAAGTGGTCGCTTAATACAAAATATCCGTTTATAGTCATTACATCAAGCATCTTTATGCTGTCATCTATAGTATTTATCCAAAGGCAGTCGTATTCGCCAAGCTCCGTTTGCTTATCCTCAATAAATAGCTGAGCGTGGCAAAGTGTAGAAAATATAAAAAAAATTGATATAATATACTTCATTGTTTTGAACATCTCTTTTACATTTATGTAATTATTCATTACTATTGTCATGTCAAATATTAATTGTCAATCAATCAGGAATTATTGATCTACT
>CAYQTZ010000362.1:0-3464 GCA_964420565.1 uncultured Hyphomicrobiales bacterium | reverse complement strand
TGTGGCCATCGATAAGGCCACTGCGGTAAGAATGTATGATAAAGTTCAGAAACACTGGCAGGGCACAATTGCATTTTTAAGAAAGCAGATACAAACTGCGAAAGCTCAAGAACTGATCTCCCTAAAGGATAAACTTGAGTACATGGAAACAACAGACATGGCAGTTGTGGTCTCCCAATCTCAAAATGAAGTTGAGGAAATAAAGAAAAAGGGTGCTGACATAATTCCACATAGGAAACGCATGGTCAAAGAGGACTTAGCAACAAAGTTCAAAGACCCCGATGATCCATTCAGGATCGTGTTTGTCTGTGCCATGTGGATGACTGGCTTTGATGTACCTTCCTGCTCAACGATTTATTTGGATAAACCCATGAAGAACCATACCCTGATGCAGACCATTGCAAGGGCTAACCGGGTATTTGGGGATAAGACTAACGGACTCATTGTTGATTATGTGGGTATCTTCAGAAGCCTTGAGAAGGCAATGTCGATATGGGCTGCACCGGGCAGCCGGGCCAAGGATGTACCCATTAAGAATAAGGCTGAACTGAAAGAGCTTCTCATTGGGGCCATTCAGCACACAAGGGAATTTTTAAATAGCCTTGGGATAAACCTTGAAGAGATAAGACAGACCAAAGATATCTTATTTAGAACAAGGTTAAAGGATGATGCGGTTAATGCCATATTGGTTAATGATGAAACCAAGAAGGAATACATACGCCTATCTGAGATTGTTAAAAAGATCTATAAAGCATACCTGCCTGACCCTATAGAACCCGAGTTTTCAGAAACGACTTATCTCATCCGCAAAATCGCAAACCAGATACGTTCTCTGGAACCTAAGCCAGACATTTCTGATGTAATGGTAAAGGTTGAGGCACTCCTTGACGAATCTGTTGAGGGTTTTAGGATACCTGAGTTGGAAGAGGAGGATCGAATATATGATTTGTCTTTGATTGATTTTGATAGTCTCAGCAGAAGATTCCAAAAGGGCAGAAAACATATTGAGGTTGAAAAACTTAGAAAGCTTATCGAAAAGAAGCTGGATGAGTTAATCGAATCTAATCGTACCCGGATGGATTTCAGGGAAAGATACCTACAGTTGATAGACGAATACATAAGTGGTGCGAAGAGCATCGATGTATTATTTAGCCAGTTGGTAAAATTCAGTAAAGAGCTAAATGAGGAAGAGCAACGTTACATTCGTGAAGGTCTGGAAAGTGAAGAGGAGTTGGCAGTGTTCGACCTGTTGACTAAACCGGACATAAAACTCAGCAAGAAAGAAACGGCAGAGGTCAAAAGGATAGCAAGGCAATTGTTGGAAACATTAAAGCGGGAAAAGTTTGTACTGGATTGGAAGAAGAGGCAACAAACAAGAGCCGGAGTAAAAGTCACAATCGAGAAAACGTTAGAATTGTTGCCAGAAGCGTATACATTAGACCTTTATAACCAGAAGTGTGATTTGGTTTACAAATACATTTACGATCTTCAGCCACCGGTTCAACAATATGCGACTATGTAATTGGAGAGTCTGGAAGAAGGTTCTGATACTGGATAAAAATAATAGAATGAAACCTAAATGGTCTCAAGAACTGTATATAAAGGCGTTCAAATTTGCTACCGAAGCACATAAGGGACAACCACTTCCGGGTTCTGATTTGCCCTATATAGTCCATATAGCCTTGGTCAGTATGGAAATAATGGCTGCATTATGTGTTGAGGATGATTTAGACGGTAACTTGGCAATCCAATGTGCCTTACTACATGATACCATGGAAGATGCTGGAATTGAGTATGACAATCTAAAGAATGAATTTGGAATTAGAGTTGCAGATGGTGTTAAGGCCTTGAGCAAGGACGAAGCCTTCAAATCAAAAGATGATCGGATGATAGACAGTCTGGAAAGAATTAAAAAGCAACCTAAAGAAGTATGGATGGTAAAAATGGCTGATAGGATCACTAACCTTCAGCCTCCACCGTCACATTGGGATCAAGAAAAGATATTACAATACAAAAAAGAGGCTGAGATAATTTATGATCATTTAAAAGATGCAAACAAGTTTTTGGCAGATAGACTCAGACATAAAATTGATAATTACAGTTTGGAATAAGAGATTTATATGTCAGATATCATTCCTTCAGATAAAAAAGAGTATAAAACATCTAACCTGCTACACTTGACATTAATGAACCTTGCAGAGGGACTGACAGGTATTGCTGCATCAAGCAAAAAAGATTATGCATTATCGATAGGACATATCCTACAGAGATACAGAAGTGGAAACTTTTTAAGAATACTTATGCAGGAATGGAATAAGTACAAAGAAAAGGGATGGATAAAAGAGGACTACGAACAGACGGAACAGCACCAAACCTGCCTTCAGGAAATGCTGGACTTCCTTGATAATGATCTTCCTGATAAGACAAGATTTGAGTTCATGAAAAAAATCTTTCTGGTAGCATCTACCGAGGAAACTTTAGACAGGGAATCTATTTTACCTCAGCAATACATGAGAATATGCAGAGGTCTCAAATCTGGTGAGATCCTTGTGCTTGCTGGTGCTTATCAAATGGTTAAGCAAGAAAGTTGGGACTCTAATGATATGTTAGCAGAGAATTGGCTCGAAAATATTGCTGGAATTTCTGGACTTGAACATAATGATTTGGTTTCTGTATATGAGAAAAAACTAATTGACAATGGGCTTATAACACCTCGTACCCACTCAGACAGATCAGGTGTTATACCTGGGAAATATTATAGGCTGACTCCTTTAGGATATGAATTATGTCGTTTTGTTGAGGCCTATGATGATTTAAAAGAAGAAAAAGAAGAAGCAGACGTTTGATTTGAAATGTTTTAAATAGGCCTTAAATTTGTGCTTTATTGGGTATAATAGAATGGACAAACAAGAGGCATTAAAAATCATAAGAATGATTGCTGAAGGGGAAGATCCTTACAAAGATGGAGGTTCAGTATATTCTCTTCCCGAGCATGATCCAAGAACCTATAAAGCTATATGTACTGTATTAGCTTCAATTTTCCCTAACATTGAAGAAAGAAATGATATATTCTCATTTCAACCATTAATTTTAGATGATTTCCTGAGAGGCCTTGTTGAAAATTTTATAAAGAAATTGGAGAAAGACGCAATTATTGAGGCATTATTTAAAGCCGATTATAAAAAAGATGAAGCGGCAAAAATATTAGATATCTCTCATTCTGAGCTTTTGAGTAAGATAAAAAAGCATAATATTGGTGATGAAATTAGATTGAAGATTCTTTCGCAGGCCATTGAAATAGATTATCGAGAACAGCTTAGCCGATTTTCATTAAATGAATATTTAGAAATAGTAGAAAAAATTGCTATCCAAAAAGCTCTCGAAAGCACATCTGGACTCAAACAAGCTGCTGCTGAATTACTTGGCATCTCATTTCGCACATTAAGATATCGGATAGACAAGCT
>CAYQTZ010000361.1:0-3477 GCA_964420565.1 uncultured Hyphomicrobiales bacterium | reverse complement strand
GGATATTCTCTTTCCAAAATTTCGGAAACAACGGCTGTATCTGCCTGCATTTCGCCATCTACCATTAAATTGGGTTCGCGTTTACGAATAATTTCTAATGCATTTTGAATTTTAGTGGATGTTTCGCTTGGAGCCGAACCAAAATTACTGAAAGAAAGCATTGCAACACGTGGAATAATATCAAAATTGGTTGCAAAGTCTGCAGCTTGTAAAGTAATATCTGCTAATGTTTCAGCATCAGGGCTCATATTCACTGTCGTATCTGCCAAAAAGAAAATACCTTTCTTGGTAGTAGCGATATACATACCTGCAACGCGTTTGTAACGTGAATCTTTGCCTATTATCTCTAAAGATGGTCGGATTGTCTCCGGGTAGTAAGTAGAAATCCCTGAGGTCATGCCGTCAGCATCACCAACATGCACCATCATAGCTCCAAAATAATTATTGCGCAATCTGATGTGCCGCTTTGCATCATATTTGGAAACTCCTTTTCTCCAGCGGAGTTTGTAGTATTCATCAATATAACTCTGGAGTTTGTCTGATTCTTTTGGGTTGATTATTTCGATGTCAGTCAGATCAATTTTATGTTCTTTGGCAATATTGATGATCCTTTCTTTATTCCCAAGTAAAACTGGCATCGCTATATCTTCGTCCACGCAAAGCGAAGCAGCTTTGATAATCTTCATCTCTTCGCCTTCGGGGAATACGATTCGTTTTGGTTTGCTACGTGCTTTTTCATATATTCTGTTCATTATTCTTTCTGCTCGCCCCATACGAATATCTAATTGACGTTTGTATTCGTCGAAATCTTCGATGTTGCGGCGGGCTACTCCAGTATCCATAGCTGCTTTAGCTACTGCAGGAGCTACCCATGTAAGCACACGCGGATCAAATGGTTTTGGTATAATATAATCTCTACCGAATTGCATTTCTTCTACGTCGTAAGCTCTCTTTACTTTTTCGGGAACTGCTTCTTTTGCAAGATCAGCTAAAGCATAAGCAGCAGCTTTTTTCATCTCTTCATTAATTGAAATAGAATAAACATCTAAAGCACCGCGAAATATAAATGGGAAACCAAGTACATTATTTACTTGATTGGGATAATCGGAGCGCCCAGTAGCCATAATAACGTCCGAGCGTGCTTCGACTGCATCTTCGTAAGTAATTTCCGGATCGGGATTAGCCATAGCAAATATAATTGGATTATCTGCCATTGTTTTAACCATATCCTGATTAACCACATTACCCTGAGAAAGCCCTACGAAAACATCTACACCTACCAATGCGTCTGCCAAAGACCTTCTGTCTGTCTCAACGGCAAAATCTTCCTTGAATTCATTCATACCTTTTTCACGACCTTTGTAAATTACTCCGCGTGAATCGCACATCATTACATTTTTGGGGTCTAATCCCAAACTAATATGAAATTTCGCACAGGCAATACCAGAAGCGCCAGCGCCATTATAGACCACTTTAATATCTTCCATTTTCTTGCCGGCAAGTGCAACTGCATTAAGCAGAGCGGCACCACTAATGATGGCTGTGCCATGCTGGTCATCATGGAATACCGGTATCTTAAGTTTTTCTTTCAGGGCTTTTTCAATATAAAAACATTCTGGCCCCTTGATATCTTCTAAATTAATACCGCCAAATGTCGGTTCTAAGATCTCGCAGGTACGAATTATCTCGTCAGTATCATGCGAGGCGAGTTCAATATCAAATACATCAACATCAGCAAATACTTTAAATAAAACACCTTTGCCTTCCATTACAGGTTTGCCTGCCTCGGGACCAATATCTCCCAGACCAAGTACGGCAGTGCCGTTACTGATAACAGCGACCAAATTCCCTTTAGCAGTATATTCATAAACTTTGTCCGTGTCTTTGTGGATCTCTCTGCATGGTTCGGCTACACCGGGAGTATAAGCCAAAGACAGATCTCTTTGGGTTATACATGGTTTAGTCGTAACAACTTCGATCTTTCCTTTGCGCCCATCGCTATGATAGCTGAGCGCATCTTCTTTCCTGATTTTCATTGAAACTCCAAATTAAACGTTAACATTACTTTATTATATATCGAAAAATATACAAAACGAAAATTAAGATATTTTTACTAATAATAAAAATAAAGTTGTCAACCGCCCCTACAATCTATATTAGACAAGAACTTAATTATAAAAAAAGCAAAACTTATGCTTTCGGGTTTTATGATGTGTAATACCGCTAAGATGAGCACAGCACAATGCTGCTTTATAAAATGATTGCAATGCTTATGATCATTGTATTATCCCGTATTATTATTGTCAAGAACTCGGTTTGATAGCTTTCGGGTGGGCTTTTTTATAGGCATTTTTAAGCCGTTCCACAGAAAGATGAGTATAAATCTGAGTAGATGACAAAGATGAATGCCCGAGCATTTCGCTCACAGATTGTATATCTGCACCTCCGTCTAAAAGATGAGTTGCAAATGAATGGCGTAATACGTGAGGGCTTTTCTGCGATGATTCCGTTACGCCTGACATAGCCCTGTGGATTACTCTGTAGGCAGTAGAAGGGCTTAGCCGCTTTCCATTTTTAGTAAGAAACAAAGCTGTCTCCACATTTCCGATACACAGTTCTTTTCTCTTTTCAGTATATTTTATGATCGCTTCTAATGCCTTACTTCCAACAGGTACTATTCTTTGCTTCTTGCCTTTGCCGGTTACTAATACAGATCTTTGAGCAAAATCAATATCTCCGACATTTAGATTCAAACATTCGCTTATCCTAAGACCTGAGCTGTAAAGTAGTTCAGCTAAAGCAAGATTTCGGGATTCTATAGGGTCGTCTAAGTTGAAACTCTTCATCATTTCCCCCACTTCTTTTTCTAAAAGAAATGACGGCAGCTTTTTATCTTTTTTGGGTATAGATATCAACGAAGCGGGATTATTTTCCAACAGCTCTTTTTTGACACAAAATTTAAAAAAAGATTTGATAGCAGACATCTTCAGACGAAGCGAGGATTTGGAATGTCCTAAATCATGCAAGTAACCTAAGAACGGTCTTATCTCATTAGGACTTATATCCTCGATACTGGGGACACTTCCGTATTCAGACATGAAATAATCAAAAAACTGAGCGAGAGCCAGCCGATAGCTACCCACAGTATTATCAGAATAATTGCGTTCAATTTCGCAATACTCAAAAAAATCTCTAATTGCGTCGTAAAATTTCATGTCCCCTCTTTAGCTTTGCTCTAATTATTACAAATATAAGCAATAATTACGCCAGATATCCAAATACGAATTATTCAAAAAAAGATGATTTTTAAACTTTTATTAGTATTTTTGTTAATTAGAATTTTCTTAAATATTGATTTTTTGTTATATTTAAGTTTAATAATTGTTAAGAGAGAGTTATTATGGCTAATATATATAGTATCATAAAGGCAACCGGCAGCTACGTACCGGGCAGAGTAATACCCAATAATTATTTTTT
>CAYQTZ010000360.1:0-3480 GCA_964420565.1 uncultured Hyphomicrobiales bacterium | reverse complement strand
AGCGATGATGATGAGTAAGCTGCAATAAGTCCAACTACGTTATCATAAGAGTTAAGTATATCTTTTGCAGCTTTTGCAGCGTTTACTTTTCTATTAAATCCGCCGGAGCTTCGAACTGCGAGCTTTATTTGCTTTCCGCCCATTACTCCGCCATTGGAGTTGATGTGGTCTAAAGCTGATCGCATTGAATTTTCTCTATAGCGACCGTTGATATTGTCGAAGGGGAGTACTGCACCGATTACTATTATGTTGTTATCAGCAGTGCTGGAGCTTTCCTCGCAGGAGCTAAGTCCAACTAATAATACAGCGATAATAATTGATACAAAAAATATGGATAAAAGCTTGATCATAATATCTCCTTCTATGGATAACGAAACTCTAAAAGTAAAACGTAAGATAGATAAAAAGATTTTTTATTTTTTTTGGATAGGTGGGAGTTGTTTGATACTATAAGGATTCTCATGGAAAGAAAAGTACAAGCTAATCTGACATTTTAATAAAAGATAAGGTGTTTATTTATCTAAAATTGCTTTTCTTTAATTTTTGCTATCGGATCAGAATTATAGATGCATAAATCTTAGCAGCAATTTAATTCATAGAAAGAAAAATTGTATGTTTTGATCTTTGCAAATAAAGGAGATCTTTGTGTATATCCCTCCAAAAGTAGTAAAAATCATTCCATGCATAGCGGAAATCTGTGGGCTTTTCCTTGTAATTTGCCCATGTTTCCAATACATTGGAGAAGGCATCTTTAGTATTAAGTTTTTTTGTATTATACTCATTTTGATTAGCGAGTACATCAGGCATTAGATCTATTATTCTGCCGAGGAATTTTAAGATAAGAGTAATGGTGTCATCTATAGTGCCATCGAGTTTTGAATTTCTAAGCACTAATGGCACTAAATCATTGGTGGACCTTACGATAAGATCCACCATAATTATGTTATTCTCATAAGAAAAATAATTGTACATTTTATCTATATGCTTTATTCCTGATCAATAAGAGCTTTTATCATATCCATGCCAGTTGCCTTGCCTTCCTGTATGGCTTTCAGTACAGCTCCTCCTCCTGTAAACATATAGTAAGCCGGGTCGTCAAGTGCAGACATATAAATATCGGGAACTAAAAGTTTCATCTCTTGTAAAGTATCTCCGCCACCAAAAAGTTTTGATGCATCTTTATTTTCGTAGATCAGCTTATCCAAAGCTATTGTGCCTTCAGTGAAATTCGGAGTGAAGCCCATAACGGCATTGACAAAGAGGAGTTTAGCCGAAGCGAAAATATTTTTTACCGTTTCGTCTTCGAATGATTTTTTTGATACATCCAGTACGTAGTTCAGCTCATCGCCTTGCTTTAAAGCACTTACTGATCTTACACGGTAATGTCCGTCGAACCTGCCTTCCTTTGTATCAGATTCAATGATATAGGGCAGCTCAATCATTTTCTCGCTGCATTGCTTGCAGTTATCAACAAACTTATGGGCGGATAAGGTATCTTCCTCTGATACACCTTTGATCTTAATCCCATATTTTGCTGTAAGGTATGTATTGTACATAACGCCGCCAAGCACGAGTTTGTCTGCAAAATTGAGCAATTTGTTCAATGTCTCAATCTTGGTGTCAAACTTAGCCCCGGCAACAACAGCCACGAAAGGTCTTTCGGGATTATATATCCTGTCTAAGTTCTCTATCTCCCTTTGCATTAAAAATCCTGCGTATGAAGGGAGGTGCTTTGTGGGCCCAATTACTGACACATGAGGTCTGTAAGAGCCAAAGGCATCATTAACGAAAATATCTGCCAGTCCTGATAACTGCTTTGCGAGAAGATCTGCGGAATTATCCTTGCGCTCCTCACCATAGAACCAGCGGGTGTTGGGCATATAGATCATATCAATTTCTGCTTTATGGAGCTTTTTTATCCATTGATTAACGGAAGTATCCACACACATATAGCCATTGCCGCTTCGTTCAGTGAACTCGGGTACAATGATCCTAAGATGCAGCTTTTTTCTTAAGTATTCAACTATTGGCTCTACAGAGCTATCTTCGGAAATTTTGATTTCTCCTGTGGCTTTATCTTTAGGTCTGCCACCGTGTGACATCAATATTGGCTTGCCGCCTTTAGCAAGAATATAGGTGATAGTTCCGATAGTGGAATCTATCCTGTATGAATCTTTGATCGTTCCCTTTTTCACTACGTTATGGTCAACGCGAACAAGCACAATTTTATCTTTCAAATCGGCATTTTGAATGACAGGGATTTTCAAATTGGTGAAGTTCATAATTATTCTCTTGATAATTAATAAATTCATTTTATAAGGATTGTTCCCCAAAATGAGATTTGGGAAACAGTTTAACTACCCAATCATTTCAATTAAATCAACTATTCTGCTGGCATAGCCAAATTCATTATCGTACCATCCGACTACTTTCACTAAATTGCCATCTGTAATAGTAAGCTGTGAATCAAAAATAACAGAGTAAGGATTGCCAACGATATCTGTTGATACAAGTGGTTCTTCGCTGTATTGCATAATTCCTTTCAGATATGTATTTGCAGCCTCTTTCATTGCGTTATTTACTTCTTCTACTGTTACATCTTTTTTCAAAGTGGCTGTTAAGTCAGTAATAGAACCATCAGGAACGGGTATTCTGATAGCATATCCCTGGAATTTCCCTTGTAATTCTGGCAGCACCAAACCAACGGCTTTGGCAGCACCGGTTGTTGTAGGAATGGAGTTAATTGCTGCAGAGCGGGCGCGGCGAAGATCTTTATGTGGCAAGTCTAAAATTTTCTGGTCGTTAGTGTAAGCATGCACCGTAACCATAAATCCTTTTTCAACACCGAAGCTGTCGTTAAGCACTTTGATCATTGGAGCAAGGCAATTAGTTGTGCATGAAGCATTTGAAATTAATTTTTCGTCGCCTTTAAGGTCTTTTTCATTTACACCCAGAACAATTGTTGCGTCTAATTTTTCTTTTGCTGGTGCGGAAAGAACGACTTTCTTAGCACCATTTGCAATATGCTTTTCTAATGGTTCACGTGTTCTGAAAACTCCTGTAGATTCTAATACGATATCTACGTTATTTTTCCATGGTAGATCCTCTATGTTTCTTTCTGAGGAGACAGGTACGCTAATACCGTCAACAATTATGTGATTGCCCTCAACGATCACTTCGCCAGGAAATTTTCCGTGTACTGAATCGTATTTTAGCAAGTGTCCCAGAGTTTTTGCATCTGTAATATCGTTTATACCAACAAACTCATATTTGTCTTTACTTGCAAATGCCTGACGAAATGCCAGTCTTCCAATTCTTCCGAATCCATTGATTGCCAACTTTATAGCCATAGTTTATTCCTTTGATTTGTTAAAAAATGAACTTAAATTTATATTAACCATATAAATTAATATTTTAGTTTATAATTATCAAGTTATTATTTTATTTAATATGCTCCATGCATGATTTTGTAAACAATAT
>CAYQTZ010000359.1:436-3483 GCA_964420565.1 uncultured Hyphomicrobiales bacterium | reverse complement strand
GTTTTGTGGATAACGACAAGTGATATTTTTGGAATGGGCGGACCAGTAATTCTTGCATTAGTCTTGCTTAATATATTTAGGATCATAAGCTGGCAGAATGTCGCTAAAATTCAATGGGAGGTTGTGGCTCTATATGCTGCTGCCACGGCTATGGGCAAAGGACTTGCCGTAACAGGAGCAGCATTATTTTTAGCTGATGCTTTTGTAAATATTCTTCCGCCGATAATGCAAACAGGCGAAGGGCTTGCTATTGCTGCATCTATCTTTACCGGAGCCGCTACTAACTTTATGAGCGACGGAGCCGCAGTATCTGCAATAGGCCCTATTACTGTTCCTATAGCTACTATAGCGGGAGCCAGCGCTTGGAAAGTCGGCCTTACGACTGCATTCGCTTCATCATTTGCCCATATGTTGGTAATTGGTACTCCGAATAATGCAATCGTATTCACAATGGCAAAGAACCCTGTAACGGGGGCGCAATTAGTGAAGCTCGGAGATTTTGCGAAACATGGATTTATGGTGTTTCTACTTTCCATGATAGTTCTTTGGTTCTGGGTAATACTTGGATATTGGCAGTGGATGGATTTTGCACAATAATGATATAATAATTGTTGCTGATCATACTCTTTAATAATTGAAGGGTATGGTCGCTTTTACTAATAAACTTAAGATAAAGGAAACTATTCTGTATAAGTATGAAAACAAATGTAATTTATAAACTATGAATATAAAAGTTAATTATTCAGAAAGGGTTTAGATATGTCTGATAAAATCAAATTATTGATAGTAGATGACGAGGTAAAATTCCTTGATTCAATAGCACAGCGACTCGAAATGAGAGGATTTGACGTAACAAAAGCTATTAATGGTAATGAAGCTATTGAAGCTACTAAAAGAGAACAATATGACATTGCATTACTTGATCTTAAAATGCCTGGTATGGATGGCAAAGAAGTCCTGAAAATATTGAAAGATGAGCATAAATATATTGAAGTAATAATTCTCACCGGGCACGGTTCTTTGGAATCTGCTGTGGAATGTACGAAACTTGGGGCTTTTGGTTACCTGCCGAAACCTTATGAGTTAGATAAATTATTAGAAACTCTGAAAGATGCTTATGAATCTCGTATGAAAAAGAAGTTCGAGCAGGATTATGAAAGAATGGAAAAGCTGATGGAAATAGCTAAGGGCAGCTCGCCAATCGCTATTCTCAGAAAGATGCGGGAACTTGATGACGACGTAAAATAATTTGAATATGTATTTCTGTTTAATTACAAATATTTTCAGGATAAGAAATGGCAAAAGAAAAGTCCAAGGGGGAATCCCCCAAAAGTATTCTTTTAGAAAAGCATTACAAGGATTTAAAAAGAAAGCATATAATTCGACTTTCCCTTATGTATCTTTTGCCTTTGATAATTCTTATCATATACTTTCAGTTCCAATATACAAATCTACTTTCTGACAGTAGATTTATGCACTTGAAATCGATAGCAGAGAACCAGGCGAATTTGCTTGATCTGTTCCTAAAGGAAAGAGTAGTGAATTTAATAAATTTGATTGATAGTCCCAGCTTTCAAATTCCCCCAGATGAGGATATCTTAGAAGAATATTTAGAATTATTGAAGACAGACAGCAAAGCATTTTCGGATATTGATTTCTTTAATTCTAAAGGTATTGAAATCGCATATGCTGGCCCTTTAGAACGTAAAGAGTATCAAGATTACAGTAAAGAGGACTGGTTCATTAATCTTAAAAAGTCCGAACAGCGTTACATAATTACGGATGTCTATCTGGGCTTTCGCAAAGAACCTCATTTCACAATAGCCGTTAAACGCAATCTGGGCGATACCATTATTGTACTCAGAGCTACTCTCGGACCATCGAACATATATAGATATATGACTTCAATAGAGGGTTTGAGTGATGTCTATATTTCTTTAGTAAATGTTCGTGGTGACTATCAGTTAGTTTCTCAAAAGCTCGGAAAAGTATTAGACAGATCTCCAGTATTACCACCAAGTAATAAAAAGATAGGAACAGGCGAAGTCAATATCAATAATCGCAATATCAGATATGCTTTCTCTTGGTTAAATGAGGTTAATTGGGTGGTAATCGTCAGAAACTCATGGATTGATTCGTCTGGGACATTTTTGGGTATGGATATTAATATTCTGATTTTTTCCATTATTATTATTACTGTTTTAGTTTTGGTCATTTTAGCTCGGGCCAAAAAGATGGCTATAATGGAACGAGAAAAGGAAATAGTGCGTTCCCAATTGGCGCACGCATCTAAGCTTGCTTCAGTCGGCGAACTTGCCGCAGGAATAGCTCACGAAATAAACAACCCATTAGCTATAATCACTAGCGAAATAGGTTTGATAAAAGACAAAATGAATCCTGAATTTGGTTATGACGGAAAGTCATGCGAAGGAATAGACGACCATTTAGAGAATATGCGGGAAGCTGCTTACAGATGCCGCGATATTACACGCAAACTGTTAAGTTTCGTTAGGGTTGATGACGTTATGATGAAAGAGCATAACATCAATGATATACTTGACGATCTGATTGAGGGCTTCTTCGAAAGAGAGTTCAAAGTTTCGAATATCAAAATAATTAAAGATTTCGATCCTAACCTGCCGAGAATCATTACAGATTCTAATCAACTCAGGCAGGTAATCCTGAATTTGGTTAATAATGCATCTGATGCTATTACACCGCCGGGAAAAATTACAATTACTACTCGATTTGATGATGAATACATCAAAATTGATGTTTCCGATACTGGCAAAGGCATAAAAGAAGAAGAGATATCCAAACTATTTCTACCATTTTATACTACTAAAGAAACTGGTAAAGGAACAGGACTGGGGCTTTCTGTAAGTTATAGTATTATAAAGAATTTTGGCGGGAACATAGAAGTAGAGAGCATACCCGGCAAAGGAAGTACTTTCACCGTGCTGCTGCCTATAAATAATTAGATTTAGAGATAATGCTTTCTTATAAAATAATATCCTGAAACAATAAGAAGAGTGCCCATCAAAGCC
>CAYQTZ010000359.1:0-426 GCA_964420565.1 uncultured Hyphomicrobiales bacterium | reverse complement strand
GAAGCGGAACTTCAGGATCGCCAGACTCTAAAACCATATGGAGAGTTGACTCTTTCTGAATATTATAGTAAGATTTAGTTTTGCCATCTTCGAGTTGTTTGCCGGCAAAAATCAAATTCTGCTGGTCCAAAGGTATTCCTTCCTTATTCTGAATTTTTGTTTTGACGTTTTCAATAGTATCGCTTGGCTCAACCTCCAAAGTTATTGTTTACCAGTTAATGTCTTAACAAATATCTGCATTGCAAAGAGTTTAGCAGAAGAACAAAGGCACAGGATCAATAATATAGCACAAAATTTATATATTTTTTTCATAGAAATAGTCCATTTGTCAAATAATAATAATCATTGATGCAAAATACTCAAAAAAACGTGAGATCTATCAAAAAAATATGATAAATATCTTTCTCTTTCCCAAACTCCGATTTG
>CAYQTZ010000358.1:0-3502 GCA_964420565.1 uncultured Hyphomicrobiales bacterium | reverse complement strand
AAGTGAGACCTGATGGCTCATTAGCTTTAGAAGTTACGGTTGTAGAAACCCCTATATACCAAGCATTTAAAACATTTGCAAAACTTGATGTAGCATATCAGTTCATTAATATTAATGGTACTTATATTTTTAATCAGCAAGGAATGCACACTGGTATTAAACTAATTATAGATAGTGTTGATGGCGAAGGTAATCTATCAATAGAGAAGCACAGTTACGCCCCGCCAGAATACACTTTGTCTGACACCTTAGTTTCCTCTGTACTTCCATATCGCTGGGTAGCCAGAAAAGATTCACTCGGAGACATTAGCGGCACAATGTTCTTAGATTTATCCTTCTTCCCCGATCTAAATGAACCTCAGAAATTAGCTTTTTTTAATAGACAAAGAGAGACCCAGGGTACCTTCGAAAAGTTAGAAACATATTACGATTCTAATGGAAATCAGCTATTTGCTGACTTCTCCAATTTAGGAGAATTCATAATTTGCTCTTATGCACTTGATGATCCGATTCTATTCTCTCCTGAGAATGAATCATCCCGAATTACTACTAACTGTAATTTTTCATGGAATGAAGTAACAGGAGCCATTTATTACTTTATTCAAATATCAGATTCTGCAAATTTCAGCAATATCATTGAAGAATCTTTAACAGAAGATGATTCCTATACGAAATATGACTTAGAAAAATCAAAACAATACTTCTGGCGTGTCTTTGCTATTAACGACAGGGATAGTTCAGACTGGTCTGAAGTTTTTACTTTTATAACAAAACTCTCGGCACCAGTTCTCTTAAGCCCAATCAACCAAAGCAGTGAAATCTCATTAGAAGATCTCCTTTTATGGCAAACTGTTGATTACGCAACTAATTATCAGATTCAGATTTCTCAAAGGAGTGATTTTTTCAACAATATATTAGATGAAGATATCGACGACACTACTTACTCTATCACCGAACTGTTACATACTAATAAATATTACTGGCGGGTACGGGCTATGAATTCAGCTGATACCAGTGATTGGTCAGATATTTGGTCGTTTCAAACCAAGGTCATTGCTCCTGTTCTGATTTCACCAAATAATCAAGAGTTAGGCGTTCCTGTTAATGGCTTTCTGAATTGGAGATCAATGCCTATGGCAACCTCGTACACGTTGGAAATAGCATTAGATTCCAACTTTGACAGCAAAAAACTTTCTGAATCAATGATCACTGATAATTATTACTTTTATCACAACTTGAATTATTCAACCCAATATTACTGGCGGGTCAGGGCAGTGCTGCCTGACGATTCAAGCGGATGGTCATCAGTATGGTCTTTCACAACATTAGATAAGCCAGTAATTAGTCAACCTGTTTTACTAAGTCCTGAGAATGGATCAGATGATAATGACACCGATGGAATATTTATTTGGCAAAAAGTAGAAGATGCATCTTATTATGAATTGCATATCTCAGAAACAAGGCTTTTTGATTCTTTAGTAGTGGAGGAATCATTGATCACAGATACAACATATTCATATATTGACTTTGAACCCGGGACTACATATTACTGGCGGGTAAAGTCATTTTCTTCAGTTGATAGCAGCGAATGGTCTGATATCTTTATTATGACTATTAAAGAAAATCAACGTCTCCGCTTTGTATATTTATACAAACCATTTTACAATGCAATAAATATGCCTGTTGCAGGAGAGCTGAAATGGATCGCTATAGATGAAGCCCGAATATATCAACTTCAGTTCACTGATCTAAATTTCCATCCTGATTCATTGCTTATAGACACTATGATCACTGAATCAGAGTTTAGTTATAAAGGTTTATCAAAAAACAAAAAATACTTCTGGCGGGTTCGCTATTTCACAGAAACAGATACAAGTATGTGGACTTTTCCATGGATATTCACAACAGAACCTGTAGAGCTATTATCAACGCCTGAGCTAATTTCACCAATAGATATAGCAATGAAAATCCCTGTTGATGTTGAATTAAAATGGAAAAATAATGCACTTGGCAACAAATGCATAGTTGAATTATCCAGATATCCATTTTTCTTCCCTTGGAAATATCAATTTGAAGATATCGATACAGATACTTTGCAATATTCCCAGCTAAGATATAACACTGAATATTACTGGCGTATAATGGCTTATAATGACAGTTCATATAGTAACTGGACATCCGTAGAAAGTTTTATTACCGAATTAGAGCCACCGAAAATAATTCACCCTGATTCATCAATCATTATTGTAGAGCCAAATGGTAGCATTATATGGGATACCGTAAGAGGTGCCACATATTATATAATTGAGATTTCCCCAAATTCTACTTTCGACAATCCAATTTTCAGCGAAGAAATACGCGATAATCTAAGCTTTAAATATGAGCTAAATGAAAATAATCACTACTACTATCGCTTGAAAGCATTAAACGATAGTAACGAAAGCCAATGGGCAACCAGAACGTTTAAAACAAAACAACTATCTGGTAACTCTGAATCAATACTATTTGAAGAATCCATCAGAATATATCCAAATCCTGCGACAACAAAAATAATTGCAGAAATTACCGTATGTAAATCAAGTTCTTTATCCATCAGGATACTTGATTTGATGGGCAGAGAAGTATATAACCTTCCCATTACAAATATAAAGAATGGGACAATGATTTTAAATATAAGCTTAAATAATCTTAGAAATGGAGTTTATTACTTTATAGCTGATTTTAAGACCAATTCTCTGGTGGAAAAACTAATGATCTTTGATTAGTTTTGCCCTGGCAAGAAATAGCCATATATGAATCAAACAAAAAAATAATCGATATCAGATTATATCACTATTTCGTCTTTGGCTATTAACAGATGATCAGACACTACCTTCGACGAATTTCTCAGGATATGAAGATATTCCGGAAGGAACAGTGCAGACGGCATTATCTATCAATCTGGTTTTCCCAATATATGCGGCTATCAGCAGAACTATCTTCTGACCGGGTAAAAATTCTTCTGGTTCGTCGAAATTTTCAGCATTTGCAGCAGAGCAATAATCAATCTGAAACGCCTGAGCTATACGCAATACATTTTGCATAGTTGCGTTAATAATTTTTCTACGTTTTTCACCATTTTCTATTGCCGATATCCCTTGCTGTAATGCCTCGTATATAGCTATGGCTTTGCTTCTTTGCTCGGTAGTCAGATATACATTACGGGAGCTCATGGCAAGCCCGTCAGATTGGCGCTGTGTGGGAGCAACATGTATCCTAATATCAAAAAGCAAATCTTTAGATAACTGCTTTATGACTAAAGTCTGCTGAAAATCTTTTTGTCCGAATATAGCTATATGCGGTTTTATAGCATTGAATAACTTAGTAACAATAGTGGCTACACCATTGAAATGAGTGGGGCGTCTTTCTCCTTCAAATTTGTCAGTTACTCCATGTATCTTCACAATAGTACTATACCCATCGGGGTACATTTCTTTCACCGATGGATTGAATAGAATATCTA
>CAYQTZ010000357.1:0-3503 GCA_964420565.1 uncultured Hyphomicrobiales bacterium | reverse complement strand
CAGAAACCAAATTTACCTCATTTATCTTAAATATCCAAGAAATCAGCAAATAAATTGATGCAAATATTGTTGTGTGGAGCAAAAGACTGGGGAGGGGAGCGAGCTCAAACATGAATAATGATAGATAGGAGATTGTGTAGGATAATAATGACATCGCTATGTAGGGAAATAAGTGCCTTAGCTGCTCGAGTGGTTTCAAGTCAATAATCTTGTTGGTGTAATACCCATTTATGAAGTATGCGATCACGCTGTTGATGATCAATGCAACTAATAATGCTCTTACGTTTATAAAGACGGCAATGATGATGATTGGCAATGTGATCACTTTGGCAATAAACTCTAATTTTAAATATTTATTAGATAATCCCATGACTTTCAAAAGCTGGGAGTTGAGCCGCTGAATAGGGTATAATATGAAGGATGAGATCAGTAATTGCAGGTATGGCGATGCGGGCAGCCACTTTTCACCTATCAATACTATTATGATATCATCGGAAACAAGTACTATTAGCACTACTATAGGGGTTATGATGAACATCACCATCCTGATCAGATCTATGAATGCTTTTCTTAGCCGCTCCTTTTCGTCCTGTATGCGAGAGAGAATGGGATAGGTAACCTTCATTATTGCGGCTGTTATAAAATCCGTGGGGATATTTGCATACGATTCTGCCCGGTTATAGTACCCGAGCTTATCTATTGTGAAAAACTTTCCGATTATGAAGTAGTAGAAATATTTATAGAACTGGTTTAAAAGCCCGGAAAGCAGGAGTTTGTAGCTGAAGTTGAATAGCCGTTTGAAAGCTATCCAGTCAAATATTAGACGTGGCTTCCAGTTGCTCGTTATCCATAATAAAATGGTGAGAAGTGTATAGTGGATCAGGATCTTGAATATTAAACTCCAAACACCATAGCCATTGAATGCAAGGAATATCCCGACAGCCCCGGCAATAGTTACAGAGATTGTATTAAGTATAGTCTGCTTCTTGAAGTTCAGCTCTTTGGTCAGTATCGTTCTTTGTATTATAGTGAATGCGTCCACTATCAGCACAAGGGAGATGATCTTGATGTATAAAGACAGGTTTTCAACATCAAAAAATCCTACGAAGAATATGGATGTAAAGAATAGAAGTAAATAGATGAAGATACTTGCAGAAAGATTTGCAAAAAATACAGTGGAGAGGTCGCTGTCGGTAGTGTTCTTCTCACGAATAATCGCTGCGCCCAATCCGCTATTTACAAATATTCTGGAGATAATTATGAATATCATCAGAATACCATATACACCATAATCATGAGGCGTTAGCAAGCGAGCAAGTATGATATTGAAGACGAACTCCACAATGAAGACCAAACCAGACTCGAGGAATGTCCAGATGGAACTTCGTATGGTTTTGTCTTTTAGGTCTTCCATGTTATGCTATTGATTGTAAGATATTAGGTTGCTTATAAACTCAGCATTCTTGAAAAGATCTTTGAAGCTACCAAGCATATTTAATTATTCCATATTTAATGGTTCTATTATTTTTGAAGAGCAACGTTTAGACTGTTAAGAAATTGTGTGTCACTTAATTTCAGTAAATTTTGGCTGTGTCTTTGTTGATTATCCTTCATTAGAATTTCTTTCACAAATACCTCTCTTTTTGGGAACTGGGGGTTGAAAATCACGAATTAAAGCGAATATATTTTTTCACCAATTCTCAACTCCCATATTAGCTTTCAGCGGCACAACCCACCCATGATCAGACACTATATAATCGCCTTCTACCACATTCTCTAAGTTCTTCGTAACGTTTGGATTAGGCATTTCTAATAACAGATCATCCACCGTCTCATATACATAATAATCCACTCTTCCGCGCCCGTCCCGATGATTTACTGATATTGTTCGCATGGCGACAATCTGCTTTATGTGCTATTATTGTCAATAACTTACCTGCAATATGAATATTTTTTTCCGAAGACAAAATGTGTTGCTAAAAATACGAATTTTGTACATAGCTGTTGTTTTGATAATTAAAATATTTTTCATATATTGACATACGTTATCAAAATAATATTATGATTAACAAAAATTGTGGTTCGCAATGAAAAAGCTGTTATTACATTTATTTGCTATATCCATTTGTTTTTTTCTTGTTTGCAATCAAACGTTTGCTCAAAGCAGTTCTGATCCAAACTTGAATGATTCAGATTATATTGTAGGAAGCGAAAAAAATCCTGCATTAGCTTTTGGCTGTTCTCTAATATTACCTGGCTTAGGACAGATGTACAATGAAAACCTTGGATTTGGGTTTACTCTAATGGGATTTTCTATGCTTGGAGGAATTATTGCCTTTGAAATTTCTGATAATGATGAATTACAAATTCCAGGATTAGTAGTATTGGTTGGCTCATATTTTATTTCATTGATTGAAGCTCCAATTGCAGCTTCAAGAATTACCAAAGAGGTTAGAAGAAAAAAAGCACTTTTACGAAAGCACGGACATTCATTTGGCTTTATTATTAACGATAGCGTTATTGGTGTTGATCTGCTTGGCTCACAGAATGGAATTATGCTAAAAACATCTGTTCACTTTTAAACTAAAAAGATGTATATATTAATTATTTACAATATTGAACTGCAACATCATGAAAGTCTTAAAATTCTCTCTGGCTTTTATAGGCATGATAATATTTCTCTCGTGCTCATCTACTCGATACTATCCTGCTGTTTTTGTGCAGGACACGTATTACTGCTTTTCTTCCATAGAGCCAGTAAGTGAATTTGGCATCAGCCCTTACTTTGCTAAGAATGATATTATCTCAGCAAAGATAATTGAAAATGACATGGCGTTAAACTTTGTCCCTGCTACTACCTACTCGTTTTCAGATCGAAAACAAAATCAGGAACATTTACGGTAATTATATTATATCCTTAATAATTGTAAAGTAAAGTAATGGCACTTAGCTGGAATGAAATAAATGATAGAGCTATTAATTTCTCCAAAGAATGGGCAGAGCCTGGAACAGAAACACCCACTAATCCACTTTTAAAAGAAGGGAATCACCGAAAGTGATTTCGTAAATAATCTTCGATTACTTCTATCTCTTCACCAACAGATGAGATAATTACGAGACCTTTAGTGCCAGACAGGGCAATATTGGAATTTCATCTGGCGGGTTGTTTTAAGATCATTGCAAAACCTCTGAATTGATCCCACCCCAGCCATCCCTTAAAATTAAGGGAGGGGGTAAATCATTAATATATAACTGACTTGAGTCTCTCCACCTTTTTTAATAATGGGGATAAAGGAGGATTTTCTTTGGTTTTGCAATGGTCTTAGATCATATTATACTAAGTTGCATTCTAATATAGAATAATATATTTGCATTCATCTAAGAAAATGCTTATCTTTGTATAAAAACATTATGAGCAGAAAAACAAAAGCATCAGACAACTTATCACTTGATGAAATATTAAGCAAAATAAAGCATACAAAAGGATTCTGGAGAGTTCAGAA
>CAYQTZ010000356.1:0-3508 GCA_964420565.1 uncultured Hyphomicrobiales bacterium | reverse complement strand
TATGTATGAGAAGTTAGCTAGGCCACATACTTATAGGAACAAAATTGGATCAGTTGATATAACTGATGATGGTAAATATATTGGTGCATTTATTTTAGATACTTTCAGAATGTGGGAATACAATACTGGGAAGATTCATAGTACTCTCTTTTTGCAAGTAAGAGGTCAATTTAAATTTATTAATAATTCAAGGTCATTTATCACAATGAGATATTCTGATAATGAGAATAAATGGGGTTTTATTGTTTATAATTATGATGACGGAAGTGAAGTTAGAAGTGGAACATACGTAAGAAGCCCTTATGCTACTGCCTATTCATACGATGATCGATTTCTTGCCTTTTCAGACCCAGTAGGAACTTATACTTACGGAATTGTCCTCTGGGACATTGAAACAATGCAACCGATAACAACACTTGGTTACGTAAACGCACTTGTAAATGACATAGCATTCTCACCAGACGGAAAATATCTTGGAGTAACAGACAGCGACGGTTATATCAAAGTATGGGATTTGGAAACTAAAGAAAAGATTGTTGATATGTTGCATACTGATGCTCCGGGTGAAGATGTTATTGCAGATGGAATATTATTTACAAATAACCCGAATTATTTAATTACAAGTGGTGGTTACTGGGACTCTCCTAAACATGCTTACACAACAACAATATGGAATTTCCCAAATATGGAGATTGTTAGAGAATATACTGGTGATTTAGCTTCTGGAGGACAATTTCAAATAAGTCCTAATGATTCATTATTAACAGTAATAACTCCTTTTTATTTACATATGCTCAGATTAAACTATAATCCATCTTCAATTAAGAAAAAAGAGTACGAAAATGATACACTGATTATCCCCAATCCAATAAAAGATTTACTTACTATCGAGCTGCAAAATCCTATTTTAAATACTACGATTGTTAAAATATACGACAGCAAAGGAGTATTAATTGAACAAATAAGCAACAAACTAAGAATTGGATCAACTACACTATCGTATAATTGTTCACATTTGCCAGTAGGAGCTTATTTCATCATCATAGAGCAGGATGGCAATTTAAAGCAGTATTCTTTTGTGAAGATGTGATATTACAATCCAAGATGAATTTTGGTAGCGTTATTTACCTGAGAAATAATATCAGCACTTAATTCGGATACTTTGTTGAGCATTCTTTGCTTATCTATAGTTCTGATCTGATTTGCTTTGACCTTCGAATCATATTGCAGCATAGAATCACTTGTGCTGATAAATACTTCAAAAGGATAGATTTTACCTGTTGTTTTTGTTATGGGTAATACTGTTACGCAGCTTGAATACTGATTATTGATGTCATTGGAAACTATTAAAACAGGACGCTTTTTCGATATTTCCGAGCCGATAGTGGGGTCAAGATTAGCCCAATATATTTCTCCTCTTTTCACTTGCTAATCCCAGTTTTCTAAATCTGAAGAACTGAAATCATTAATAAGTTCACTATCTTCATCGCTTACAGAAATATATCCCTCTTTTAGTAATTCATTCATTGACTTTTGATCGTTGCTGATCTTTTTGCTTAAAGTTTGTACAATGATTTGATTAATGTTGCTGCCAGGCATCATGCTTTTCAATGAATCATAAATATTTATGGGTAACGATATTTTTAGCTCAACAGTATCCATTCTAACTCCATTTTTTATAAAATCAACGTAGTTAATTTCAAAATATTTTAAAAATATGCGAGACGTTTTTGCAGTTCATGTGTCTCTATATAAATGGAAAGTGCTAATTTTGAAAAACTGTTAGTTTATTGCAGAAAACAAATTGGAGGTTATAATGACAAAGAAACTTATTTATTTATTCGTTTTTTTCTCTATTCCTGCTTTCAGCGGGAACGCAAGTGCATTCGCAGACGGAGGTGCTGTGGTCGAAGTATTTTTATGAAGCTAACGGAGTTAAGTTTTCTGCCGATGGAAATGTGGTTATGATTGCTAAAAGCGATACTATTTATTTTTTTGATACTTTTAGTTGAGATCGCTGATCTAAGAAAAATAAATACTTATAATCATCGTTTTCATTTAAAAAGGAGGACTATATGAAATTCAATATCGAATACGAAATTGAAACAGATGGGAGATGGATAGCCGAGATACCTTCCATACCTGGTGCAATGGTTTATGGGAATACACAGAAAGAAGCTGCTGCCAAAGTGCTTGAACTAGCCATAAAAGCTATTGCAGATGACATTGACGTTAACAACTCATATCCGGAATATTTTGAATTATCTTTTGCCAGCTCATGAGTGTCTGGAAATCATCGAAAGCAAAAGTGGTATTAAAAGCGCTCAAAAAGAATGGATGGCAAATTATAAGAATTAAAGGATCACACAAAGTATTGTCAAAAGAAAACCACCAAAATTTTATCTTTGCATTTCACGACAAAGAAGAGATTGGTCCGCGAATGCTCGCAAGGATTTCTAAGCATACTGGTCTGAAACCTGAAGATTTATAAGCTAAATTTCATGTCTTTTTATCCAAAAATAACACAGGGGATTCCAAATGTTCAATAAATTATTTTTATCCCCAGCCCTCATTCCCAAACTCCGTTTCACTCCAGCCCTCTTTCCCAAACTCCGATTTGGGAATGCACCAGAAATACTTGATTACTTATCATTCTAAGATTTCGGATTTGTCTTGCTGAATACAAAATAGAAGTGAGCGGACAGCCGCCACTCAATTACCGCAATATAAAAAGTAAGTTGCTACATATAAAGCGTCTGTATCATTTAACTAAAAGCACAAACCATTTGGTTATCTTCGCTTCTTGTAATGCAGTCAGACCAGCCAAAGTAATTACACTGCTCCTCCTAATTTTGAATTTTACATACAGCTCATTTTTTTTTATTCATATCAATTTAATTATTTATTTTTGAATATTTCGTAAAATAAAAGTATATTGCGTATAAAAAGGAGTTGGCTGCAAGCTTAAGACACAGATTAATACTTTGATGAGGTCAGGTACCAAAACACAAAATATTTATTGTAAAATTATAAAATAGGAGAGCTTATGTTAAAAAAAATGATTTTCAGTTTTATTGTTATGCTTTTTGTTTCCATGGGATTTACACCAATCTACGCCCAGGAAGATGTTGAAGGAAGTAAAGACCACCCCATGATTTCCCGGTTCGAAGGAGCTTACATTAGTGGTTATGAGCACTATGATTACGACCGGGAAACCTTTTACACCGGAAAGGAAAATGGCGAGCTCCAGGAGATTGTGCCGGAAGGGGAAGTCACACAGATTTTGTATTTCTTACCCAATGAAGGGTTATCGGTATTGCAGGTACAGCGAAACTACCAGATGGCACTGAAGGAAGCCGGTTTCGAAATTGTGTATGAATGTTTCAGCGATACAGATAAATGTCCATACTCAGTTTTCGAGGGGATGCTTGGAGATCATTACAGTGGAGATCACAGCAAAAATGTTTTTGTCGGAAAAGATCAAAGCTACTTTTTAGCCAGGCTTCCG
>CAYQTZ010000355.1:0-3508 GCA_964420565.1 uncultured Hyphomicrobiales bacterium | reverse complement strand
GATTTCGGTCGTGTGATAGGATAACCCATAGCGCGGGCAACAACTGCCTGAGAGCAGATACCCAAAGCTCTGGAGATGGAGAACAGCACAGTATAGAAGCTGAATTCCTTCATACCAAAATGATAAAGTAATGCACCTGAGCCGGCATCAACGTTTGGCCAAGGATTCTTGATCTTCTTGACTTGTTTGAGCACACCAGGAACTACGTCGAATATTCTAGAAACTGTTTCGAAAACAGGATCATTTTTAATGCGTTCGCGTCCGAAACCGAGGAAAGCAGTAAAGCGTGGATCAGTTACTCTAAGTACAGCATGGCCATAACCAGGGATCACTTTACCAGCGTTCAGAGTTTCCCATGTGTATTCTTCAATTTGCTTTTCTGACGGGGCACCACCGAATTTTTCAATTGTTTCGATCACCCATCCGAGGCATTCCTGGTTAGCAAGTCCATGAAGCGGGCCTGCCAAGCCATTGAGACCTGCTGACAGTGAGTAATAGAGATCGGAAAGTGCTGAGCTTACTGTTGCTGCAGAATATGCACTAACGTTGCCGCCTTCGTGGTCGCAATGCAATGTGAAATACAATCTCATCAAATCGGCGAAATCGCCATTCGGGTCTTCGATACCAGTCATAATTGCAAAGTTTTTACCAAAGTCTGCATTTGGATCTGGTTTGATCCTTGGGCCTTTATTGAAACGTTTGCGATATACATAAGCGCCGATAGCCGGGAGCTTAGCTATAAGATTCAGTGTATCTTCGTAAGTTGGATCCCAGTAGTCTTCTTTTTTCATGCCTTCAGCATATCGTTTGGCAAATACTGATTCTCTTTGCATAACGAGAATAGCTGTGTTGAACATAGCCATTGGATGTGAATCGGCAGGCATATTATCAAGTACGTCCCACACGTAAGCTGGAACTTCCTGACGAGCTTGAAACTCTGTGGTTATCTCTTTGATACCATCTTTGTCCGGTAGCTCACCGGAAAGTAACAGATATAGAATTTCTTCGGGTAATTTGTCGAAAAGGTCTTTCAGCTCGATTCCGCGAATAATAAGACCTTTGTCTGGTGGCACTTCTGATGTGTCGCAGACTAAACCTTTGACACCGCGTAAACCGCCGTAAGCTTGCGCCAGTTTGACCTCGGATACGACTTTATCGCCGTAACCAATTCCAAATTCTTTGATTTCCGCTTTTTCCTGCTCGAATTTAATTGCGAGTTTCTCTTTTAATGTTGGCATAAATACCCCTAAATGTTAAATAATAAAAAAAACTGATTTAATTTATGTAAAAACAGCATAATGTGTTGTTCCCTATAGTAATAATGTTATGTTTGCCATCTATTGCCATTCGGTTACTTTCAAATTATTCCTCATTCCGTCATTTAGTTCAAAGGGCTAAAGAATATATGAAAAATATATTGATTTTCAAAGCTAATGATAGAAAAAACAAAAAAATATATTTAACTGTAACCATCGTGTTCTATTATTAGATTTTTGGTTTTTATTTGTATATTTGCAGTTGTTAAATATGTGAATTTTTTCTTAATTACATTTTTATTGTTGATATTATGCAGGATAAAATGAGACGCCCCGATTGGGACCAGTTATATATAACTATGTGCTATCTTGTTAGTATGCGAAGCCGCGACCCGCAAACTCACGTTGGCTCTATTGTTGTAGATTCCGATAATGTATTGGTTTCTACAGGTTATAATTCGCTGGCGAGAGGAATAGAGCCTGACAAATCATCTGACCGGCTTTCTCGGGAAGCTGGGGAGAAGTATTTCTGGGTTGAGCATGCCGAGAGAAACGCTATCTATAATGCTGCCCGCAGAGGCACAGTGCTGAAGGGATGCAAAATATATATCCCATGGCTGCCATGCTGCGACTGCGCCCGCGCAATTATTCAGACTGGTATAGCCGAAGTTATTATTCACCAGAACGGACAGGACTTTTACGACGAGCATACAAACGGCAAATGGACAAGCTCCTACGTGCGAGTGAAAGATATGCTTATAGAAGCAGGCGTTAAACTTCGCTTTGTGGAATGCGACGTGGTAGTTCCAGAAATATATATGAACGGAAAAATCCACGACGCAATAGTCTTTTTGAACAGAGAGGGCTGATCAGCCAAGCTCGAAACTGGTAACTCCATAGATTTTTTCTACTGGAAGCTCAGGTATTTCTTTTGAGTACATTCTGGCAGTGCCGAAGCATTCTTCCATATTATATTTTTTTGCCAGAGCGATTCCCCCTTTATTTATTTCAGGGATGTCAAAGTAAAGATAGTCCGCATGGGATTCAGAAGCCAAAGAAAGCAGAAGCTCTTCGGCGATACTGTCATTTTCTGCGAATAGGGGACCTATCTTATAACCCTTGCGGCATTTTCTGATCATTCCATAACCCTGTATATCCTCGCCCGATTTAATAGCATACGCTTTTGATTCAGGCAGAGTAAGCCATTCTTTCAGAAATATCTCTCTTTTTGTAGGGAAAAATCTTGTATCATATTCGAGTATCTGCGAGAAGGGAATATCAGAGACTGGGATTACATTCTCCGATAGCATGCCTTGTATTTTGCTTTCAAATCGCAGATTACGATAAGCAAATATAAATCCCATATTAGCATAACTGTCCATTTTATCAAAAACTCCATCTAAGCCAATATTCTGAGATGAGAGGCGTTTAATAGCTTTTAAAGCAAGCATGGGGCCTAACGAGGAATTTCTATGCTTTTGCTGAACAATAAAAAAACCAATAAAACCAAAACTTTTATCGTAAGCAACAGCAGAAATACCCCCTACTATTTTTCCCTTATATTCGCCTATAAAAAAACCATTTGGGTCAGTCTTGTAAAAACAATTGGCATCGTGGAGACCAGGGTTCCATCCTTCGGAAGCTGCCCATTCAATTAAATAATCAATTTCTTCACGTGTAGCAGTTCTGATATTATAACTCATATCCAAATTCTATTATTAATTGACAATCTTTCTTTCAATACTTTAGAGCTAACAAACATACCAATATACAAAATTTCAGAAATTATTCATATATTTAATTATGAAAATACCTGATAGTTACCAGGTAGCTATAAGATGATTTTGATTTATAATTTACTTAATATGAGACAAATATGGCTAACTTTAGATGATATAAATAAATAATATAAAAAAAGTTAAAGAAAAAATTGATAAATTCTAATAAATTTTGTATTTTTGTGTTTCTATGGTGTTACAAAATATTGGAAGAATAAGCTATGGCAGTAGCAGGTAAAAAAAGATCACGCAGAGCAAAATATATTACTCTATACTCTCCTTTTTTAATGAAGGAGACGAAACATGAATTAATTGGTGAGCCAATAGAAACAGAAGACGGCAGACACCAATGGGCCCGCTGCACCCGCAGCAGGCATTCCCAGCTTGTAAATCTGGATGCTATCGAAGCTGAAAAC
Source organism: uncultured Hyphomicrobiales bacterium (assembly GCA_964420565.1). GTDB lineage: Bacteria > Bacteroidota > Ignavibacteria > Kapaibacteriales > UBA2268 > CAYQTZ01. The sequence continues at coordinate 58 of CAYQTZ010000355.1, read as the reverse complement.
GATAAATCGAGAGCCGTCGTTCATATTTCCCGTGAGGATGCTAAGAAATATTCACCCA
>CAYQTZ010000354.1:0-3512 GCA_964420565.1 uncultured Hyphomicrobiales bacterium | reverse complement strand
CGACATGAATGCTGAGGACATAGTTAGAGAATCCCTGCGTATAGCTGGTGAGATATGTATATATACAAATTCTGATATTGAAGTGCTTACACTTACATAACTGCCGAAGTTCAGAAATAAAAACCCCAAAAACTAACAATAACCAAACCTTACGAAAGCTTCTTCGCCTTCGAAAGGTTTGAATAGTTTAATTAACCATAAATTTGCTAAACTTATGCTTGCATGAAATCAGGAATTGTATATTACTGGCGAAATATCATAAAATCGCAGAAATATATTAAAAAAAGTCCAAAAGCAAATAATATTTCAAGTTTCTTTTGCATATTTATTAAAAAGTAAATAAATTGAAGTTTGGTGAAATGTAAAATACATCAATGAGTGAGTTAGAATATGTTTGAAGATTATATACCATTAATATTTATGGTTATCATTGGTTTCGGCTTTGCTTTGCTCTTTTTGGTATTATCTGAATGGATGGGGGCAAGACGAAAAACAGAAGGCAAAAGGACAACCTACGAAAGCGGAATGGTGCCTTATGGAACAGCTCGCGAGAGATTTTCCGTAAAATTCTATCTCGTAGCAGTCAGTTTCATTGTTTTTGATATAGAAGTAGTATTTTTATATCCATGGGCTGTTAAGTTCAATTCCCTGGGTTTGGCAGCTGTGATAGCAATGATAATATTTATTGTGATCCTTTTCGCCGGATATTTTTATGAATTAAGAAAGGGAGGATTAGATTGGGACTAAATGATTCAGTGCTGCCAAAGGAAGGTTTCCTTACCACATCCGTTGATTGGGTGCTTAAATGGGCGCAAAGTAACTCTATCTGGCCTATGCCACTTGGAATTTCCTGTTGTGCTATAGAGATGATGGCTTGGGCTTCTCCCCGCTTCGATGTTTCCCGATTCGGTTCCGAAGTTTTCCGTATGACACCGAGACAATCTGATTTGCTCGTTGTGGCTGGTACCGTAACGTATAAGATGGCTTGGGTTGTTCGTAAAATATATGACCAGATGCCCGACCCCAAATGGGTAATGGCAATGGGTGTTTGTACATCCACAGGCGGTATGTTCCGCAGCTACTCCGTAGTGCAGGGGATAGACAGATTCCTGCCCGTTGATATATATGTAGCTGGATGTCCGCCGAGACCTGAAAGCCTTATCAAAGGCTTGATAAAGATACAGGAAAAGATCAAAGGTAAGGAATACGACCCTGCTTTGTTTAATTTTGGCAAAGACGTGAGCCCTACACCACAGCCAAAGAAACAATTCTTTGAAAAAGTATAAAGAAATCTATAAAATTATTATATAAGCTCCCTCTGATCAATTCAGATGGGAGCTTTTTTTACAGGCCTTAAAGCTATACAGTTTATTATCATCCTGAGACCATTACAAAAATTTGATAATTGATCCCTCCCCAGCCCTCCCTTACAAGTAAGGGAGGGAGTAAGTCATTGAGACATAATATGTTAACCTAACACTCTCTTAAGAATGGGTTTTATCTTACTTCCCCGCTTGGTAAGAGGGGGATTCTTATCTTACTTCCCCGCTTTGCAAGAGGGGATCGAGGGGTGTTTATGAAACAAATTTATCAGTTTTTGGACTTTTGCAATGGTCTTGATTTATATAAGCAAGAATTCATCCGATGTCTGCGAGTCATCTGATGAATATAATAAAGAAAATGCCGCCCGGATTATCCCTGAGCGGCATTAAACTTATTATTTTATTTAATAGCCCATAGCAAAGGACTATTTATTAAATCTATTTCGTTAGTACCAAAGGTATGCGTAATGATTCGCCGTTTACCTGAGCAATTACGTAATATGTCCCGCTTGCAAGTGCTGAGCCGTTGAACTCAACGCTATGTGTGCCAGCAGAAACAGCAGAGTTCACCAAAGTTGTGATCATCTTGCCATTAGCATCTATTACGAACATATTTACATTACTATTAAAGTCATAACCAGCATTATATTCTATTCTGGCTACTGTCTCAAATGGATTGGGAAGTGCAGAGATAGAAAATGTTCCGTCCTTAAGCTCGGCAACACTTGATTCGCCTACGCCTTTACCTACCAAACTAACAGTTACTTCGTTTTGAGCAACAGAATTGTCAGAATATATAGTTACTACAGCATTATACTCTTTATCCTCAGTTGGCGAGAAAAGCACATTAACAATATATTCTTCACCAGCCGGAATTGAAATAGTGTTATCCAAGTCCACAAAGACAAATCCATCGGCACCATCGCCGGTGATTGTAAGCTCGTCAATTACGAGGTCTGTCTTGGTTGTGCCACTATTAACGATTGCTAATTCCATTTCTCTGGACTGGTCTAAATCTACATTACCAAAATTAACTGCTGTTTTGTTGGTGCTGAGTTTAGGTCCGGCTACGGATTCCTGAGTTAACCATACAAGTACTTTACTGAGAAAACCTGACCTCTGTGGTTGATTAGCAAAGCCATTGAATCCAAGTGTCATAAAGACTACGCGTGAAGTTCCCTGTTCCCAACGAACACCCATGGTCTTGGATTTGTTATCATCAGCATAGATGAATGGTACAGCTTCGCTACCTGGAAGCAAGCTGATATAATCAGTCTGGACGAGATAAGGATCATTTTGCAATGAGGACCATGTATTGAGCTGAACGTTCAGCTGATTGGAAATAGGATCTGTATCAATTCCCTTTAAGTTGAAAGGCAGAATGCCAGTAATATAATTCTGGTTTAGTTGAACTCTGTAATCTCTCCCTCCGAGAGCAACACCAAGATTACCTCTGAACAGCTGCATTGCCTGCTGTGTTCCATCTTGGCTTTCTGCGTAATAAAGCTCCCGTTCACCTGTGATCAAAACATCTTTTCCAGCATCTATCATTGCATTAATAGCTCCTGTTGCGAAAGATGATCTACCAATTACACCGCCATACCAATAATCAACAGTGAAAATACCAAGGTCGAATTCTGTTGGGTCATAATGCTCTAACATACCGATTGGCATCAAGGCACTGTTATTCTGGAAAGCTCCCATTTGCATATAATCGTTATAAACTAATGAAAAGCTCCTGCTAGTCCAGCCATAGAATACATTTTTGGCATTATCTGATAGAGCGTAAAGTACTAATTTACCGGGAAGATTGATGTAATTACTTGATTTACCAGTGGCATTCACTTCTGTCCAGAAAAATCCAGCAGTTGTGCTTGATCTAATATTTACAAGAGCTGATTTTGTTTGACCTGGAGGAATTGATAATGTTTGTGGTGTAACTTCAGCACTCCAGCCAGTTACCCATGTTGAGGTATTGTTTGAATTTATCGTCAGATCGTATTCCAATGTTTCTTCAGTAGTATTTGAAATTACGATTTCTTTAGACAATATCTTGCTTGGTTGAATGTGGTCATATTGAACGTCCGTCATAATTGTCGGCATTGAGTTTTTAAATGATGTACCTGCCTGAAGCACTGCTTTTGTGGCATCATCCTGAATAAATGCTACTACATACATCTGATCTTTATT
>CAYQTZ010000353.1:0-3520 GCA_964420565.1 uncultured Hyphomicrobiales bacterium | reverse complement strand
GTCCAAATTATTGAAGAAAGAGTTGTTGGTCCGTCTCTTGGTCAGGACTCTATAGACAGCGGTATTACCTCTATGGTGGTCGCTTTCTTATTAGTAATAATATATATGATATTTTACTATAACAGAGCCGGAGCAATAGCAGATTTTGCTGTTTTGCTTAATGTGTTCCTGATTGTTTCTATACTTGCAGCATTCAAAGGTACTTTGACTCTGCCGGGTATAGCAGGTATCATACTAACTATTGGTATGGCAGTGGATGCGAATATCCTGATATTCGAACGTATCCGCGAAGAACTTTACAAAGGTCGCTCGATACGTTCAGCTATTGACGAAGGCTTCAGCAAAGCACTAAGCGCCATTCTCGACTCGAACATCACAACGTTTATTACCGGACTGATATTATACTTCCTCGGAAGTGGACCTATTCAGGGCTTTGCTCTTACTATAATGATAGGTATCCTGGCGAACCTGTTCACAGGAATTTTAGTTTCTCGCGCAATTATTGAATTAATGCTATCTAAGGGCGCCACACACTTTAGTTTTGGCCAACCCAAAGTAGTTACTGAAAATTAATCAGAAAGGAAATAAATAATGAGATTTTTTCATAACACGAATATTGATTTTGTAGGCAAAAGAAAGATATTCTTCTTTATATCATCAGCAATGGTTCTGATAGGTATTATTTCAGTTTTAATTCTTGGTGTTGATTATGGTATTGATTTCGAGGGTGGCACCGAAATAGCGGCACGCTTCGATAAAGATATTTCAACCGAAGAGATACGCTCTAAAATATTAGATGCTGGAGTGGAGGGTTCAGAAATTAAATCTTATGGCAAAGACAATCAGTTCCTGATAAGAGTGAAACTTACTGCCTCTACAGCAGAAATTATTAGAAATACTTTAAAAACGGGCTTTGAAGGGTATGAAGTTACCATACTAAAGGAAGATATAATCGGTCCAAGGATAGGTGATGAGCTAAAAACAGATATGTATTTAGCAGTTTTCTTAGCTGTTATAGCAATTTTGATCTATGTAGCTTTCCGATTCCAGTTCGTTTATGGGCTGGGGGCGATTGTAGCTTTGCTTCACGACGTTATCATTACGTTTTCTTTAATTGTGATATTACATAAGTTAGGGATAATGAATTTAGAGATCAACCAATCAATACTTGCTGGTATGCTTACGGTAATTGGTTTCTCGATTAATGATACAGTTATCATCTTTGACCGTATCAGAGAGAACAGAGATAAAACAAAATCGTCTCTTAACTTCATCCGTATGGTAAATACTTCAATTAATGAAACTTTGAGCCGTACGGTAAATACTTTTATCACGGTACTCATAGTGCTTTTCCCTTTAGTATTGATGGGTGGTCCTGTGCTCGAAGGATTTGCTTTAACGATGCTTATAGGTATAATGTCTGGTATTTATTCATCAGTTTATATTGCAAGTTCTTTCGTAATTTGGTATCTTGAGAAAGTTAAAAAAATTAAAATGGAAAGCCAGATCAGTAAAGATGATAAAGCTGTTTCACCTGTTTAATTAATATAGAAGTGGAATAATGGCAGATAAAGAAACATTATTCATAAGCAAAATTCACGAAGAAAATCCTAATATAGGGATTATTCATCTTGGTAAATTTGTACTTGGGGGCAACGAAGCATTTGATTTCGTTAATCAACTTGAAGCATTCAGCAAGCAGGGTGTGAAGCACATCATTATTGACTTGAAAGAAGTCGAGCTAATGAACAGCTCCGGTCTCGGAATGTTAGTCAGCGGCTTGAGAAATATGAAAAAGTATGATGCATTGCTTAAGCTCTCTGGCATACCTCCGAAAGTTGAGAATTTGCTAAAGATGACGCATCTTGATGAGGTTTTTGATTCATATACGGATATGAAAACGGCAATAAAAAATTGTCTATAGAATAAATATCTGCAATGCCCCGACTCCCATAACGTTGTCGGGGCATTAGTGTGTTTATACTTTTCTTGAAATTTAAGGTTTAGTTGAAAAAATCAGGATCAATAATGGGAGTTACACTTGTTCTCGGATCGCAATGGGGAGATGAAGGCAAAGGAAAGATTGTAGATCTTTTAAGTTCTAAGGCAGAAATTGTAGCGCGCTATCAGGGAGGAGCAAACGCAGGCCACACAATTGTCTTCGGTGGTAAGCAATACATACTGCATCTGATTCCTTCCGGTATATTAAACCCAGGGACAAAGTGCATTATTGGTAATGGTGTAGTTATTGACCCAGCAGCATTGATGGATGAAATTCAGATGCTCGAAGATAATGGCATCGATGTAAAAGGAAGGCTTTTTATAAGCCATAAGGCACATCTGATAATGCCATACCATAAGCTCTTAGACGAAGCCCGAGAATCTGCTAACTCTTCAAAAACCATAGGAACTACAGGTAGAGGCATCGGCCCTGCTTACATAGACAAAGCAAGGCGTAGCGGTATTCGTATAGTTGATCTTTTAGACCGAGAAGCATTTAGCGAGAAACTTACCGATAGCATTAATGAAAATAATAATATCTTAGATAATATATATTCATATAAAGAATTGAACGTTAAAGATATTCTAGAGAAATATCTTGACTTTGATGAAAAGATTGATCCTTTTATAACCGATACTACATACCTAATCAACAACGCGGTCCGCGATGGCAGGAATATTTTGATAGAAGGTGCTCAGGGTACATTGCTTGATATTGACCATGGCACCTATCCATTCGTTACCAGCTCTAATCCTACAGCAGGAGGAGCATGCACAGGGCTCGGTCTTCCGCCTACTTCCATAGATAGAATAGTTGGCGTTGTCAAGGCATATTGCACACGTGTGGGCAATGGACCATTCCCAACGGAGCTTCAGGATAGTATTGGCAGAAAACTCCAGAATGATGGGGCAGAATATGGAGCTACTACCGGCAGACCCCGCAGATGTGGATGGCTCGACCTGGTAGCATTAAAATACTCCGTTATGCTAAATGGTATATCTGACATAGCTCTTACAAAATTAGACGTATTAGATACTTTGGACGAAATTGATCTTTGCTATGCCTATAAAATAGATGGCAAAGAAAGAATGACTTTCCCTGTGGATATACCGACTCTGGACAAAGTGCAACCTATATATAAAACGATGCAGGGATGGAAGCAATCTATACACGGCATTCGCACTTATGAAGATCTGCCAATGGAAGTGCATAATTACTTCAGAGAAATTGAAGAATATACGGGTGCGAAAATATCCATAATCTCTTCTAGCCCTGACAGGAAAGATACTATAATAAGATAATAAGAATATAGATTCAGAATTTCAGTAGCCGCTGAATCGTACTTTTCGTTATTAATGATAGTAGATAGAGATCATCACCAAATGAAGGCTATTGTGCAAAATATAAGAAAATCCACCTCCTTTTCCCTTTTTCCGACAGATCGGGATCGAGATAAAAAAAGCGGGATTTTATCTTACTTCCCCGCTTGGTAAGAGGGGATCGAGGGGTGTTTGTGAT